>NZ_JAMXSG010000299.1:0-6815 GCF_024124365.1 Pseudonocardia sp. McavD-2-B | reverse complement strand
GCTCGGCGAACCGGGCGGGGGTGCCCGCACGCCCGGGTGCGGCCGGGCCGTCGGCCGGCGCGGCGCAGCCCAGCGCTAACAGGGCCAGGGCCAGGACGGCCGCCCGCTGCATGCGTTTCCCTGTCGCCATGGGTCCAGCATCGTGCCTCGGTCGGACGCCCGCGCGGCGGCGGAGGAGTACACCTGCCTGTTGCGCTGCGAAACGATAGACGGCTACCGTTCCGGTGTCCCGATCATGACGACGAGGGAGTTCCGCCGTGACGACGACCGAGGCCCCGCAGTTGCCCTTCGACCGTCCGAACGTCATCGACGTCGCGCCGCTGTACGCGGTACTCCGCCGCGAGGGGCCGATCGTGCCGGTGCGCACCCCCGTCGGTGACCCGGCGTGGCTGGTCACCCGGCACGCCGAGGCGCGCTCCCTGTTCGCCGACCCGCGGCTCGGCCGCTCGCACCCCGCGCCCGAGCAGGCGGCCCGGGTGTCCGAGGCGGCGGTCCTGGCCGGCCCCACCGGCACCGTGGAGACCGAGAAGGCCGAGCACGACCGGATGCGCAGGCTGCTGGTCCCCGCGTTCTCGGCCAAGCGGATGCGGCGCCTCGGCGACCACGTCGGCGAGCTCGTCGACGGCTGCCTCGACGACCTCGTCGCCGCGCGGGAGACGTCCCCCGACGGCGTCGCGGACCTGCACGCCCACCTCGCGTTCCCGCTCCCGGTGCTGGTCATCTGCGAGCTGCTCGGCGTGCCCTTCGCCGACCGCGGCTACTTCAGCGGGCTGTCCGAGCGGGTCGCGACCATCCGCTCCGGCGGCGACGCCGAGACCGCGATGACCGAGTTCCGCGGCTACATGGGACGGCTCGCGGCGGCGAAGCGGGAGACCCCGGGAGAGGACGTCGTCACCGACCTCGTACGGGCCCAGGCCGAGGACCCCGGCTTCGGGGAGGCCGAGCTGACCCGGCTCGCCGCCGGGCTGCTGTTCGCCGGGCACGAGACCACCGTCGGGCGCATCGACCTCGGTGTGCTCCTGCTGCTCACCGACACCACCCGCCGGGACGCCTTCGTCGCCGACGTCGACGGCCGGCTGCACGGCACGGTCGAGGAGGTCCTGCGCATGTCGGCCCCCGGCGGGCTCGGGCTGCTGCGCTACGCGCACGCCGACATCGAGGCCGGGGGCGTCACGATCCGCCGCGGTGACGCGGTGATGATCTCGACGGCGTCGGCGAACCGGGACACCGGGGTGTTCGACGACGCCGACGCCTTCGACCCGACCCGCCGGCCCAACCCGCACGTGTCCTTCGGCTACGGCGGCCACTTCTGCATCGGTGCGAGCCTGGCCCGCACCGAGCTCGCGACGGTGTTCGCGCGTCTGTTCCGGCGGCTGCCCGGGCTGCGGCTCGCCGTCGCCCCGGAGGACCTGGACGTGCGCGCCGAGCAGGTCACCGGGGGAGTGCGGGCGCTGCCGGTCACCTGGTGAGCCGGTGCCGCGGCACCCCATGACCTCGCGCGGCGACCCACGCACGGGGTGCCGCGGACCGGACAGGGGCGCCGCGGGCCGGGCTCACAGCCCGTCGGCCAGGATCCCGTCCATCGCCCGCTCCACGATCGCCGCGATCGTCCACGACGGGTTCGTGCTCCCCGTCGTCCCCGGCACCAGTGCCCCGTCGACGACGTGCAGTCCCGGGTGCCCGGCCACGCGTCCCCGGTCGTCGGTGACCCGGCCCAGTACCGCGCCGCCCAGCGGGTGCCAGGTGACCGGGTCCGGTGTCCCCAGGTCGAGGACCCCGGAGGGTGCGTCCGCGGCACGCGCGACCAGGCCGGAGAGCCCTGCGGGCAGCCGGGAGGCGACGTCGGAGACGACCCGTCCGAGGCCGGCGCCGACCGGGGCGTCCGGGGCGATCAACCGCTGGGTGAGGTCGCGGACGGTGCGCTGGGCGTCGGCGTCGCCGTCGGGCGGCCAGTGCAGCACGGCCTCGCCGGTGGCGCCGTCGAAGCGGAACTCGCCCACCGGGTCGCAGGCCCCGAAACCCGGCAGCGACATCGCGCGGACGTCGAACGGCAGCGGCGCGGGACCGAAGGTGAGCGTGACGGCCTCTGCGCGGTCGTCGGTGGGCGGGCGGATGCCGGCCGCCATCGGCCCGGCCTGCGGCCCGCCCGCCGGTTCGGGGACGCCGACGCGCAGCTGGATGCGGTCGCCGTTGTTGCCCCAGAACCGGCCGGCGTCGGCGGTGAGGTCGGGCAGCGTCCCGGTCTCGCGGGCCCGCACGAGCAGCCGCGACGTGCCGGTCGACCCGGCGGCGAGGAACAGCGCGCCGGTGGTGAGCGCGATCCGTTCCCGCACGACGCCGTCGGTGTCGATCCGCTCGACGTCGAGCCGGTAGCGTCCGCCGCCGATTGCGTGCAGGTCGACCACCCGGTGCAGCGGGGCGACGGTGACCAGTCCGGAGGCCTCGGCGTCGCGGAGGTAGTTCTTGTCCGCCGACAGCCGCGCCCCGGAGTTGACGCCGGTGAAGTACTCGCCGACCGACATCGACGGCGTCGCCCGCCCGGCGAACTCGGCGCGCACGACGTCCCAGTCGGTCGCGTTGGGCAGCAGCTGCGCGGTCAGCCCGGCACGGCGGGCCTGCTCCAGGAACAGCCGGGTGCCGACGTGCGCGGGGTGGGCCAGGACGTCGTCGGGGATCGGCGAGACCCCGACCCGGGCGGCGGCGCGCGGGTAGTGCACGGCGGCGAGCTCGTCGTGGTCGATGCCGGGGACCGCCGCGGAGAACACCGCCGCGTCCGGCCGGATCCACACCCCGGCGTACACCAGCGTCGACCCGCCGACGCCCGCCCCGCAGAGCACGCTCATCCCGCGCCCGGACACCTTCTCGAACAGGCCGGTGTAGGGCCGGTAGAGGGTCGGCGGCTGGCCGGGGAACACCGGCGCGGGAGTCAGCCACGACGAGCGGCGGTCCGGGCGCAGGAACGGCGGGAACGTGTCGGTGGCCGGTGTGGTCCAGCGGCGGCCGCGTTCGAGGACCAGGGTGCGCACGCCCGCCTCGGCGAGCCGGGCCGCGGCGATCGACCCGCCGAGCCCGCTCCCGACGACGACGGCCGGTGCGGACATCGCGGTGACCTCGCGGCGCAGCAGGGCCGGCGCGGCGGTCGCGGTCCCGGCGGCACCCAGCGCGGCGGCACCGAGCGCGGTCCCGGTCAGGAACCCCCGGCGGCTGGTCACCAGCATCCGGCTCAGCCCCCGATCCGGATGTCGGCGACGATCTCGCGGATCAGGCCGTCGTCGTAACGGAAGGTCTCGTGCACCCGCGCGGTCGTGAGCTCGACCGGACCCGCCCCGACGGACAGGGTGAACTCCGCGACGACGACGCCGTCCCCGCGCACGCGGTAGGTCTCGTCGGAGACGGCGCGGATGATCCGGTACTGGGGGCCGAACCGCAGGTCGGCGCGCAGCTGGTCGCCGGAGAACCCGGTCGGCAGCCCCGCCTCGACCCGGGTCGCGTGTGGGTGGAACGGCACCGCCGACGGGTCGTGGTCGGCGAGTGCGGCGACATAGGCGCGGGCACCGTCGACCCGGCAGGCGTCGTCACAGGTCGAGGCGGACGCGACACCGGCCCCCGCTCCGGCGACGATCACTCCGACGAGCACGGACAGCAGCAGACTGCGCGACCGCATGGGAACCTCCGGGACCTGGGGGAGCGGACGGGGGACGACGTGACGGGAGCGACGCCCGGGGGCAGGCGCCGGGAGACACGGGACGACGGCGTGGCGCGCACGCGGGCGGCCCTGTTGGCCGCGGCAGCCGACGTGTTCGCCGAGCGGGGCTACGACGGCGCCTCGGTGGACGAGATCGCCCGCGCCGCCGGGGTGTCGGTGGGGTCGATCTACAGCCGCTTCGGCAGCAAGCAGGACCTGTTCCGGGCGCTGATGACCGGCCACCTGGAGGGCGACCTGCACCGGGTGCGGTCCGGTATGGACGCGGGCCCCGAACAGGCGCTGGCCGAGCTGGAGACGGTGCTGCTGGAGACCGCCCGCTCGCGCCCGGCGACCCTGCTCGACGCCGAGACCTGGGCGGTGGCGATGCGCACTCCGGCGATGCGCGCGGCCGTGGCCGACCACCACCGCAGGGTCCGGGACGAGGCCGCAGCCATGGTGGCGCGCGGCCGCGCGGCCGCCGGGGTGGACCTCGGCGTGCCGGACGACGAGCTGGCGACCGCGATGATCGCGCTGTTCCACGGCCTCGTCCGGGAGTACCGCCTCGGTGTGCCCGGCGAGGCGCCGCCCGACCTGTACAGCCGCATGGTGCACGCGCTCGCGACCGGGCTCGCCGCGCTGGCCGCGGACGGCGGGCCGCCCGGCGAGCCATGATCCACAGCGAGCCACGGGCGGCAGTCTGGCACGGGTGAGCGGACGCTCACCCACCGGGTTCTCCATCGGATGTCGGACACTCGTCGACGGTCACGGGGGCCGCCGTCCGGACGGGCGCGGACGCGACCCCCCACCCGGCGGTGGCGCCCGCGACACCGTTCGCCACGATGGGGCGGTGACAGGCACGGCACCCCCGGACATCCAGCAGCACCGCTCGATCAACCAGCGCATCGCCGACGAGCTCGGCGCCCGGCCGGACCAGGTCGGGGCCGCGGTGGCCCTGCTGGACGAGGGCTCGACGGTCCCCTTCGTCGCCCGGTACCGCAAGGAGGCGACCGGCGGCCTCGACGACGCCCAGCTCCGCACCCTGGAGGAGCGGCTGCGCTACCTGCGGGAGCTGGAGGAGCGGCGCACCGTCGTCCTCGACTCCATCCGGTCGCAGGGCAAGCTCGACGAGTCCCTCGAGGCCACCATCCTCGCCGCCGAGTCCAAGGCCCGGCTCGAGGACATCTACCTGCCCTACAAGCCCAAGCGCCGCACCAAGGCGATGATCGCCCGCGAGCAGGGCCTGGAACCGCTGGCCGACGCGCTGCTCGCCGACCCGACCCTCGACCCGCACTCGTCGGCGGCCGCCTACGTGACCGACGAGGTCGCCGACGCCGGCGCCGCGCTGGAGGGTGCCCGCTCGATCCTGGTCGAGCGGATCGGGGAGAACGCCGACCTCGTCGGCGGCCTGCGCGAGCGCATGTGGGCGCACGGGCGGCTGGTCACCACGGTCCGCGAGGGCAAGGAGAACGACCAGGCCGCGGCCAAGTTCTCGGACTACTTCGACTTCGCCGAGAAGTTCACGACACTGCCCTCGCACCGGATCCTCGCGGTCTTCCGCGGTGAGTCCGAGGAGGCGCTCGACGTCACCCTCGACGCCGGTGTCGCCGACGACGAGCCGAACCCCTACGAGGCCCTGATCGCCGCCGAGTACGGCGTCGCCGACCGCGGCCGCGCCGGCGACGCCTGGTTGCTCGGCGTCGTCCGGTGGGCGTGGCGGACCCGCCTGCTCACCGCGCTCGGCATCGACATCCGGGTCCGGCTGCGCACCGCCGCCGAGGAGGGCGCCATCGGCGTGTTCGCCGCGAACCTGCGCGACCTGCTGCTCGCCGCCCCCGCGGGCACCCGCGCGACCCTGGGCCTCGACCCGGGCCTGCGCACCGGGGTCAAGGTCGCCGTCGTCGACGCGACCGGCAAGGTCGTCGACACCGCGGTGATCTACCCGCACGAGCCCCGCAAGGACCGCGCCGGGTCGCTGAAGACCCTGGCGGCGCTGTGCACGAAGCACTCCGTCGAGCTGATCGCGATCGGCAACGGCACCGCCTCGCGGGAGACCGACGCGCTGGCCGGTGAGCTCATCGCGGCGAACCCGGGCCTGAAGCTGACCAAGGTGATGGTGTCCGAGGCCGGCGCGTCGGTGTACTCGGCGTCGGCCTACGCCTCGGCCGAGCTGCCCGACATGGACGTCTCGCTGCGCGGCGCGGTCTCCATCGCGCGGCGCCTGCAGGACCCGCTCGCCGAGCTGGTCAAGATCGACCCGAAGTCGATCGGGGTCGGGCAGTACCAGCACGACCT
This sequence comes from Pseudonocardia sp. McavD-2-B, assembly GCF_024124365.1. Lineage (NCBI taxonomy): Bacteria > Bacillati > Actinomycetota > Actinomycetes > Pseudonocardiales > Pseudonocardiaceae > Pseudonocardia > Pseudonocardia sp. McavD-2-B. The sequence goes on along the minus strand of NZ_JAMXSG010000299.1, from coordinate 838 downwards.
GCCCGAGTCGTCGCTGTCGCGCTCGCTCGACGCGGTCGTCGAGGACTGTGTGAACGCCGTCGGTGTCGACGTGAACTCGGCGTCCGCGCCGCTGCTGCGTCGGGTCTCGGGCATCTCCGAGTCCCTCGCCGGCGCGATCGTCGCCCACCGCGACGAGAACGGCCCGTTCCGGAACCGGACCGCGCTGACCGGCGTCGCGCGGCTGGGGCCCAAGGCGTTCGAGCAGTGCGCGGGCTTCCTGCGCATCCGCGGGGGGGACGAGCCGCTCGACGTCACCGGCGTGCACCCCGAGTCCTACCCGGTCGTCCGGCGGATGGTGGAGCGCACCACGCTCGACGTGTCCGCCCTGATGGGCAACGCCGCACGGCTGCACCAGATCAAGCCCAAGGACTACGTCGAGGACGGCGTCGGGCTCCCGACCGTCACCGACATCCTGGCCGAACTGGAGAAGCCCGGCCGGGACCCGCGGCCGGCGTTCCGGACCGCGACCTTCGCCGAGGGCGTCCACAAGATCTCCGACCTGCGGCCGGGGATGCTGCTGGAGGGCGTCGTCACCAACGTGGCCGCCTTCGGCGCGTTCGTCGACGTCGGGGTGCACCAGGACGGCCTCGTGCACGTGAGCGCGATGAGCAAGGACTTCGTGTCCGACCCGCGCGACGTCGCCAAGTCCGGTGACGTGGTCAAGGTGAAGGTCCTGGAGGTCGACGAGGCCCGCAAGCGGATCTCGCTGACCCTGCGTCTGGACGACGAGCCCGGTGCCGGCGAGCGCGGCGGCCGGTCCCGCGGGCCCGGCCAGGGCCAGGGCGGAGGCCAGGGCGGCCGGGGCCGCGACGGCGGC
>NZ_JAMXSG010000298.1:0-6826 GCF_024124365.1 Pseudonocardia sp. McavD-2-B | reverse complement strand
GCGAGCCCGCCGCTCCCGCGGAGACACCGGGTGGGCCGGCCGAGAAGCCGGCGGATACTGGGGAGACGCCGGCCGACCCGGCGCCCGCACCCGCCGACGCCGGGTCGGAGCCCGCCGGCACGGGGACGGAGCCCGCCGCCCTCGAGAAGCCCACCGACCCGGAGGAGAAACCCGTCGACCCCGCGGACGAGCCCGTCGAGACGCCGACCGACCCCGCGGCCGCGCCCGCCGCGCCCGCCGACCCCTCGGCCCGACCGGCCGACCAGAGTGCGCCCCGACCCGGCGCCACCAGCGCTGCCGAACGCTACGGCTGGGGCGCGCCGCTGCCGGCGTCGGACGAGTTCGGCTACACCGGACCGCCCGACCCGGCGAAGTGGAACCAGGCGGGCGAGTGCTGGCCCGGTCACGCGGGCAACGGCGGCCGCTGTGCCAGCCGGTCCACGGTGAAGGACGGCAAGCTGATCCAGACCGGGCTGCGGAACGGCGACTCGGCGTGGATCTCGTCGAAGTTCAACCAGCGATACGGCCGCTGGGAGGCCCGCGTCCGCTCCGAGGCCACCGGCCCGGACAACGGCAGGCAGTACCACCCGCTGCTGATCATCTGGCCGCAGTCGGACCGCTGGCCCCAGGACGGCGAGTACGACTTCCTCGAGAACGGCGCGCCCGGCGAGCAGTGCGCCGAGGCGTTCATCCACTACCCGCACGGCCGCGGCGCGGTCCAGCAGGAGTACGCCAAGGAGAAGAACTGCGGTGCACCGCTGAGCGAGTGGCACAACGTCGCCGTCGAGTGGACGCCCGACCACGTGAAGGGCTTCATCGACGGCAAGGAGTGGTTCTCCTTCTCCGGCGGTGCCCGGCCCGGCCGCAAGAACATCCAGGACATGCCCAGCGGGCACCTGACGATCCAGCTCGACAACTTCTTCGGCGGCAACATGCAGCCGGCGACGTACGAGGTGGACTGGGTCCGGATCTACTCCCTCGACGGGAAGTGACCGGCTAACACCGGACCGTTGCGGGGCGATGAGTGGACGTGCCGCTTCTCACACGCAGGACCGCGGGGTGGCTGCTCGCGGGCGTCGTGGCCCTGGAGGTCGCGATCCCCGCGGTCGGCCTGGCCACCACCGAGCCGCCGCGCCGCTACTCCTGGAGCATGTTCGTCGCGTCGTCGACGGAGTACGCCTACACCGGACGGACCGCCGACGGCGCGTCCCGCGCCCTCGACACCGGGGGCCTGCCGTGGCCGCAGCGGACCGTCCACTACGGAGCCACGGTCCCGGGGCTGCTGTGCGCGGCGGCCCCGGACCTCGTCTCGGTGTCGCGGACCCGGGACGGCGCCCCGGAGTGGGAGCAGTCGTGCTGAGGCTCCCCGACACGCTCCCCGCCCGCCCGCTGGCCGGGTACCGGATCCTGGTCGGGCTCGTCGCCGGGCTGAAGGCCGTCGAGCTCGGCGCGAGCCCGCTGCTCGGGACCCGGGCCGGGCCGCTGCTCGGGGTCGGCCCGACGCTGCCCGCCCCGGTCTGGCTCGCGCTCGGCGCGGTGATGGGGCTGGCGGCGCTGGCCGTCGTCGTGGGGTGGAACGCGCGGGCGGCGGCCCTGCTGGTCGGGCTGTGCACCGCCGGCTTCGTCTGGGGTGCGGGCTACTACTCCAACCACACCTACCTGCTGTTCACCGCGGCGGTGCTGCTGTCGTTCTCCGACTGCGACGCGGCCTGGTCGCTCCGGTCCCGGCGCGGACACGGCGCCGACCGGGTGTGGGCGGCGCCGGTGCTGGTGCTGCGGGCGCAGATCACGATCGTCTACTTCTACGCCGCGATCTCGAAGATCCGTCCGGACTTCCTGTCCGGCAACGGTCTGGCGTCCTGGACGTGGGACTCGGTGCTGGTCCCGGCGGCGATGCTGACGCCGGTGTTCCTGGTGCCGATGGCGTTCGGCGCGGTACTCACCGAGCTGTTCGTCGCGTTCGGGCTGTGGTCGTCGCGGCTGCGGCCGGTCGCCGTCGTCGCCGGGACCGGGCTGCATCTCGGCATGATCGCGATGCTCTCCGACGGGCTGCACGCCGCGATCGAGCTGGGGCTGTTCGCCACCCTCACCTGCGGTGGCTACCTGCTGTTCGCGGACCGCGTCCCGGTCGTCGGCGGGCTCCCCGGCGCGCTGGTGGTGCCCCGGCAGCGCCGGTCGGAACCGGCGCTGCCGAGCACGGTCACCCGGCGCTGACGCCCATCGCCTCGGCCAGCCGCAGGTGCGGCGCGGCCTCGTCGTGGCGCGAACGGCGCTGCAGGGTGCGCCCGAGGAGCAGGTGGGCGTACCCGTCGGCCGGCTCGCGGCGCACCAGCTCGCGGAGCTCGGTCTCGGCCCGGCCGAGCTGCGCGGAGTGGTAGTACGCGCGGGCCAGCAGCAGCCGGACCGCGGCGGCCCCGGGCTGCTCGGCGACGAGCTCGGCGAGCACCGTCGCGGCCCCCGCGGGGTCGCCGGAGTCGAACAGGTACCCGGCGTGCTCCCACCGATCGGCAGGCCCTGCTTCCGTCCCGGTCATCCAGGACAGCGCGTCGATCCTCATCGGTGCGGCCTCCTTCCGGCCCGTTCGGTTGATACGTCAACCACAACCGCGGCGCCGGGTGTTCTGTTCCCGGCTCAGGCCAGGGCGGCGCGGACCAGCTCGGGCATCCCGGTCGCCGGGCGACCGAGCAGCGTCGCGAGGTCCTTCGACGGCTCGGCGAACATTCCCGACGAGACGAACTCGCCGATGAAGGCGGGGGCCGGGGCCTGGTCGAGCGGTACCCGGCGGTGCGACACCGGCCGGCCGGACTCCGCGGCGATCGTCGCGGCCAGCTCGTCGTAGGTCCACAGCGGTCCGCGCAGCTCGTAGGCGCGCCCGGCGTGCTCCTGCGGCCCGCCGGCCACGACGACGGCGGCGGCCCGCGCGAGGTCCGCGATCGTGGCGGTGTTGAGCGCCCGGCCGCCGTCCGCGGCGACCGTCTCCCCGGCCTCCAGCGCGGTGGCGACCACGCCCGGGTTGACGAACATGTCCGAGTAGAAGGTGTTGCGCAGCGGCGTCACCGGCAGTCCGGAGCCGCGCAGCAGTTCCTCGGTGAGGGTGTGGTCGGCGAGGAACGCGGGTGCGCCGGGCCGGTCCGCGCCGATCGCGCTGGTATAGACGACATGGCCGACGCCCGCGTCGGCCGCGGCGCGGACCACGTTGCCGTGCTGGCGCTCGCGCACCCCGGGGGTCACGTCGGAGCCGGACACGAACAGCAGCCCGTCGGCGCCGGCGAACGCCGCCGTCAGCGAGGCCGGGTCCTCGTAGTCGCCGACGTGCACCCGGACCCCGGCCGCGGCCAGGTCGGCCACCTTCTCCGCGGACCGGGCGAGGACGCCCACCTGCTCCGCCGGCACGGTCTCCAGCAGCGCCCGCACGGCCGCGCCGCCCAGCTTCCCGCTCGCCCCGGTCACGATGATCATCGCTGTCTCCCCATCTCGTCGTGGACGGTGCCGACTCTGCCGGATAGACTTACGTTCGGTAAGTACGTACCTTCTGGTAAGTAGGTGGGTGGACGGTGAGCACGCAGGTGGAACGGCCCACGGGCCTGTTCTCGGGTGACGCGTTCGACAGCAGCTGCCCCTCGCGATCGGTCCTCGACCACGTGACGTCGAAGTGGGCGGTCCTCGTGCTCGTGGTCCTGTCCCGCGAGGACCACCGCTTCTCCGCGCTGCGGCGCGCCGTCGGCGGGATCAGCGAGAAGATGCTGGCCCAGACCCTGCGCACCCTGGAGGGCGACGGCTTCGTGCACCGCGAGGTCGCCGCGACCACCCCGCCGCAGGTCAGCTACGGCCTCACCGGGCTCGGCCACGGCGTGACCGGCCACCTCGCCGGCCTCGTCGGCTGGATCGAGGACCGGATCCCCGAGGTGCTGGCGGCACGCGAGCGGGCCTAGGTCCCGGTGGTCAGTGCCCGCCGCCCAGGTGCCCGGCGAGCCGCTCGTGGCGGTCGCGGCTGTCGTCGTTCATCCCGGTGACGACGAGCGTGCGGCCGGACCGCGCGTAGCGGCGCCGCAGGTCGTCGAGGACGGCGACGGTCGAGGCGTCCCACACGTGCGCGCCGGACAGGTCGACGGTCACCTCGTCGGGGTCGCCGTCGGGGGCGAACGCGGTGCTCAGCTCGCTGCTGGAGGCGAAGAACAGCTGGCCGGTGACGCGGTAGACGACCGCCCCGCCGTCGTCGACGGTGCGGTCCACCCCGACCAGCCGTGACACCCGGTTCGCGAACAGCACCGAGGCGACGAGCACGCCGGCGCCCACGCCGAAGGCGAGGTTGTCGGTGCCGACGGTGACCACGACGGTCGTCAGCATCACCGCCGTCTCGCTGCGCGGCATCCGGCGCAGTGTCGCCGGACGGATGCTGTGCCAGTCGAACGTCCCGACCGACACCATGACCATCACCGCGACCAGGGCGGCCATCGGGATCAGCGCGACGACGTCGCCGAGTGCGACCACGAGGACCAGCAGGAACACCCCCGCCAGGAACGTGGACAGCCGCGTCCTGGCCCCGGACGCCTTCACGTTGATCATCGTCTGGCCGATCATCGCGCAGCCGCCCATGCCGCCGGTGAAACCGGTGACGATGTTCGCGACCCCCTGGCCCCACGACTCGCGGGTCTTGTCCGAGCCGGTCTGCGTGATGTCGTCGACCAGGCGCGCGGTCATCAGCGACTCGATCAGCCCGACCAGCGCGACGCCGAGCGCGTACGGCGCGACGATCCGCAGCGTCTCCCACGTCAGCGGCACCGCGGGGAGGTGCGGGAGCGGCACCGTGTCCGGCAGCGCGCCCTGGTCGCCGACGGTCGGCACGGCGACCGCGGCCGTCACCGTGACCACGGTCAGCCCGACGATGGCGACCAGCGGTGCCGGGACGACGCGGGTCAGCCGCGGCAGCCCGACGATGACCGCCAGGCCGACGGCGACCAGTGGGTAGACCGCCCAGGGCACGCCGACCAGCTGGGGCACCTGTGAGGTGAAGATCAGGATCGCGAGTGCGTTGACGAAGCCCACCATCACGCTGCGTGGCAGGAAGCGCATCAGCCGCGCGACGCCCGCGGCGGCCAGCGCGATCTGCAGCACCCCGCCGAGCACGACCGCGGCGAACAGGTACTCGACGCCGTACTCCCGCGACAGCGGGGCCACGACCAGCGCGATCGCGCCGGTGGCGGCCGAGATCATCGCCGGTCGCCCGCCGCAGACCGCGATGACCACGGCCATGGTGAACGAGGCGTACAGGCCGACCCGGGGGTCCACCCCGGCGATGATCGAGAACGCGATGGCCTCCGGGATCAGGGCGAGCGCGACGACGAGTCCGGCGAGCACCTCGGTGCGCACCAGGCGGGGTGTCCAGCGCGCACGCAGCGTGGCGAGGTCGGGCAGGGCGGAGCGGGGCACGATACGACGGTCGCTTTCACGTCGGGGGAGGGGCGGGGCCGCGGGCCACGACGGCGGGAGCGCGCGAACAGCCCGACCGTACTCTCACGTGAGGGGAGGGTCTGCGGTGCGGGGCCCGGAACTCGTCCGGGGTGGCGCGCCCCACACTCCGTTGTCCCACAGGCCGATCTCAGCGTCGTCACAGCGACGGTGAGCACGATGGGGTCCATGGCGATGACTCCCGACGTACCGACCTGGGTGGGTGAGCTCGACCGGCTCGCCCCGGCCCGCGACCTCGAGGTCGACCGGCGGTTCGCCGCCGCACGGCTGCTGGTCACCGTCGGTGGCACCCCGCAGGGTCAGGTCACCGTGCCGCTGCGCGCCGGGCGCGCGACCGCCGCGGAGCTCTCGCTCGCCGTCGCCGCACTGCCCGCGGCCGGCACCGTCGCCGTCGCGCCGTCCGCGGCCGACCCGGTCACCGTGGTCGTCGCGACCCGCAACCGGCCCGAGTCGCTGGCCCGCTGCCTGCGCGCGGTCCTCGCCTCCGACCACCCGGCGCTGTCGGTCGTCGTCGTCGACAACGACCCGGACGACGAGCGGACCGAGCTGGCCGTGCGGGCCGCGGGTTCCGATCGCGTCCGCTACGTCCGCGAGCCGCGGCGCGGTGCGTCCATCGGGCGCAACCGGGGTCTGGCCGAGGCCCGCACCGAGATCGTCGCCTTCACCGACGACGACACCGAGGTCGACCCCGCCTGGGCCTCGCGCATCGCCGGCGCCTTCGCCGCGGACCCCGAGCTCGCCTGCGTCTCCGGCCCGGTACTGGCCGCCCGCCTGGGCAGCCCCGAGGAGCGCGCCGCCGACGTCGCCCTGGCCTGGAACAAGGGCTTCACCCCACGCCGGTTCACCCTCGCCGAGCCCCCCGCGGACTCCCCGATCTTCCCGTTCGCACCCGGCCTGTTCGGCATCGGCGCCAACCTCGCCGTGCGGGCCGGGGCCGCCCGCGCCGTCGGCGGCTTCGACGAGGCCATGGGCCCGGGCACCCCCACCCACGGCGGCGAGGACTGCGAGTTCCTGGTCCGCATGATCCTGGCCGGCAACGTCCTCGGCTACGCCCCGGGCGCCTACCTCTGGCACCACCACCGCCCCGACCAGGCCGCGCTGCGCAAGCAGATGGAGGGCTACGCGATCGGGCTGGGCAGCTTCCTGGCGAAGGTGGCGCTGTCGCCGCAGGGCCGGTCGGTCGCACTGCGCCGGCTGCCGGCGGCGGTCGCCCGGCTGCGCCACATCTCCGACCGCGAGGCAGGCGCCGGCGTGGCGATGCCCGCCGACGCCGACCAGACGCGCAACCGGGGTCTGCTGAACGGCCCGCGGGCCTACCTCCGGTCGCGCCGCGCGGTGCGGCGGGCCGGCGGAGCGG
>NZ_JAMXSG010000297.1:0-6848 GCF_024124365.1 Pseudonocardia sp. McavD-2-B | reverse complement strand
CGCGGGGCGACCACACGTGCGTGCCCGGCGCCGGAGTCCTCGTCCGCGGCGTGCGCCGGTTCCGCGTGGTGCCCGTCCGCGGACGCGCGCCCGCGAAGGGCAGGGTCGTCGTCGTGCCGTGGGCGCCGGATGCCGCTCCCGGCAGGAGCGGCGGGCCGCCCGGTCCGCTCCGTCATGGGACGACGGTACGGCGGATCGGCCGGGGTGGCGCGGTGCACGCAACGGTGACGGCCCGGCCCCCGAGCACTGCACCCCGGACGGCCCAGCGCCGGAACGGACGGAGCAGTGCGGACAGCCATTCGTGACTTTCCGTTGAACTACACCCGTGTAGTCGACACTCCGTGGGCTGCACCGGCACGAAGGAGTGGCGATGTGGTGACGCACCGCCGCATGGTGGCCGCGACGTGCCGGATAGTGGTCACCTGGGCCGAGGCGAGGACCCGTCGCCGAGGGCTTCCGACGGGCCGGACTCCGAACCGACGTCACCGACTGCTCCAGGAGGAGGCCGGGTGAACACGCTCCGTAGACAATACGGAGAGTCCTGGACCGGTCACGCCACTCGTACGAGGGGACCTCGCAACCAGAACTGTCACCCCCGTTTCCCCTCTCGTGTGTCACCCGTTGACCGGGTGAGTGGGCCGAACGGCGGTACCGGGTGTACGCGATACGGACCAGGCCGTGGGTCCCCACATGTCAGGCGAGCAGGAGGTACGGCGGGTGTACGAGTTCGACAGCGCTGCGGGTGGCCTCGAGTCGTCGATCCGGGCGCGACGCGCCGCGCAGGAGAGCTGGCCGTTCCCCGGCCGGCACGAGTCGCACGACGAGATCCAGGAGGAGACCCCGATCTTCCACGCCCTCACCGTCGGGGGCTGGCGGGACGGCCGGCGGAGCGGGAGCGCCGGCAACGCCGTGCGCCGCGTCCACCGCGGCACCGTCCGCACGACCCGCCGCGGTGGCGCGGTCCGGCCGACCGGGGACACGGTCGCCGCGTTCCACGCCGAGGGCGCACCGGTCCCGGCGCAGCCGCTCGGCCACGCGCCGCAGGAGCAGGACGACGGCGCCTGGAACACACCGGGCGACGCCGCCATGGTGATGCTGCGCCGTCGTCGCGACGCCGAGCGCGCCGCGGACCGGGCCGCGATCGCCGATCTGCTGGGCGGTGCCGGGCGGCACCGGCTGACCCGCACGGCCTGAGCGGCGTCCGAGCGACCGGACGGGCATCCGGCCCGGTCGCTCCGCCGGCACGGGCGGCGCGGTACGGCCGTTCGGCACCCTTTCGGGACCGGATCGGTACGCGAGGCAACCACGACACCCCCGGAGCGTCCCGGGGAGTAGCCGCACGCCACAGGCGTACGGCCGCACGGCAGGACCGGTGGGGACCGGGAGCGCCGAGGATGCACCAGAACATCCCGCGGACACACCTTGGGACCGCGGGATGAGGTGACGACCGGCTGGGGAGCTGGGTCGTCAGCACGCAAGGCGAGGGCCGGGGCGATGGTCGGAGGGAGCCGACCACCGCACCCGGCCCTCGCGCGTGCGGAGGCCACCGGCGTGGCGCGCGCGACACCGGTGACGCCGTCGGCGCCGACCGGAGCCGTGGGGAGCGCGGTTCCGGGCAGGGCGACGGGGCCGAGTGCGGGACATCCTCGTCCCGGACTCGCGTGGCGACATGATCGCCACGGAGTGTGACCGTATCGGGCGGCCGTCCGGGTCACAAGAGGGCATTCGCTGCATGTTTCGCCGTCCCGTCCGGCACACCCGCCACCACGTTCACCGCCGTCCCACCGGACGGCCGTACGACGCGCCGCGACGCGTGCTCGAATCGTTCCGCACGGTGACCCTCGGCGTTCTACCCTGCGAGGGATGAGCACCGATCCCGCCGCGACCGGCCCCCGGCGCACCGACCGCCCGCTCGACGAGGCCGGCGTCGTGACGGCCGTGCGACGGGCCGCGGAACGGGGCGCCACCGTCCGCCCCACCGGTGCCGGCGGCCGCGCCCCGGGACCCCTCGTCCGGACCGATGACGTACTGCTCGACGTGTCCGCGCTGACCGGCGTCGTCGAGATCGGCGAGGACACCGTGCGGGTGCGGGCCGGGGAGACCGTCGCGGACCTCTGCGTCGCCCTCGCCGCCGCCGGCCGGGCGCTGGCCACCGTGCCCGACGCGCCCCGCGCCACCATCGGCGGCGCCACCGGGCTGGGCATGTACGGCGGCGCCCCCGCGGAGGGCTCGCTGTCCGGCCAGGTCCGGGCCGTCCGGTTGGTCGACGGCCGAGGCACGGTCCGCGACGTCACCGGACCCGACCTCGACGCCGCCCGCTGCGGGCTCGGCGCACTGGGCATCGCGACCGCGCTGGAGCTCCGCACCGTCCCGCTCACGCGGCTGCAGGTGCACGAGCGCGCCGTCGGCATCGACGAGGTGCTCGGCGAGGACCTGCTCGGCGAGCACGCCTGGACCGAGTGCGACATCGCGGTCAGCCCGTCGGCGCACGCCGGGTCCGCGGTGCTGCGCTGGGCCGAGCCGGAGCCCGAGGCGACCGGTCCGGTCGAGCGCGCCGGCTGGGGGCAGGCGGTGTCGCGGCTGGCGTCGTCGTGGTGGTCCTCCGGGGTGGGGCTGCGGTCCGGGTGGCCGCCGCCGCAGCGCTGGGCGCCCGGCACGGCCGGGCCGCCGCACGAGGTACTGCCGGACCCGCAGCCGTGGGACCCGGACCTGTCCGAGTGGGCTGTGCCGCGTGCCGCGCTCGGGACGGTCCTGCGCGAGCTGGGGGCCGCCGTCGCCGCGCGGGGGCGGGAGCTGCGTCCCGTGCGGGTGCGCACCGGACGGGCCGAGACCGGTCTGCTGCACCCGGCGTCCGGTCGGGACACCGCCTACCTGCGGCTGCGGACCCGCGGACCGGCGGAGGAGCCGGTCCGCCGGCTCGCGGGCGCGGTCTGCGAGGACGCCGACGGGCGGCCCTGCTGGACCACCCGGCACGCCTGGGGGCCGGACGAGCTCGCCGTCGCCTACCCGGGGTGGGAGGCGTTCCGCGCCGTCCGCGATCGGTTCGACCCCGACCGCCGCTTCACCGACCCGCACCTCGCGGCCGTACTCGGCCGCTGACGGGCGCGGGACCGCTCAGACCTGCCCGCGCAGCCGCGCCGAGATCGACCGCACCGCGGCGAGTGACGCCCGGCGGTCGGCCCGGGTCGGCTCACCGGCGTCGATGACCTGCTCGCCGCCCACCCACACGTCGTGGACCAGGCGGGAGCCGCCTGCCCACACCAGGTTCGACACGAGCTGCGCGTCGTCCGACGGCGCGACGAACGCGGAGTCGTCGGTGTCGACGTGCACCACGTCCGCCCGCCGCCCGGCCTCCAGCGCGCCGAGGTCGTCGCGGCCGATCGCGTGCGCGGCGTCCGCGGTGCCCATGAGCAGCACGTCGGCGGCGGTGAGGGCGGCGGCGTCGTCGGCCCCGACCCGTGCCATCAGCCCGGCGAGCCGCGCCTGGTGCCAGAGGTCCAGGTCGTCGCAGGAGGCGGGACCGTCGGTGCCCAGACCCACCCGGACCCCGGCCCGGCGCAGGTCCAGCAGCCGGGCGGTGCCCGCCGCGAGCTTCGCGTTCGAGCCGGGACAGTGCGCGACGGCGACGCCGTGCCGGGCGTAGACGGCGATGTCGTCGTCGGACAGGTGGACCGAGTGCGCGGCCAGCACCCGCCCGCCGAGCGCGCCGCCCGCGTCGAGCATCGCCGGGACCGAGCCGTGGGCCTCGCGCACGGCAGCGTCCTCGCCGCGGGACTCCGCGACGTGGGTGTGCACCAGCGCGCCGCGTTCGCGGGCGGCCGCGGCGACCGACTCCAGCGCACCCGACGGCAGCGTGTAGGCCGAGTGCGGGCCGTAGCCCAGCTCGATCCGGCCGTCGTCGTCGGGGACCAGGCCATGGGCGTCGATCCGGGCGGAGACGTCGTCGCGCATCTGCTCCCAGGTCCCGAGCCGGTCCCAGCCGGGCGCGGCGATGATCCCCGGGGTGAGCACGGCCCGCGAGCCCGCGGTGCGGACGGCGTCGGCCAGGGCGTCGGTGAAGAAGTACATCTCGACGCTGGTGGTGCAGCCGGTCCGCAGCAGGTCCAGGCAGCCCGCGAGCATCCCGGCGTGGACGTCCTGTTCGGTCAGCAGGCCCTCCGCGGGCCACATGACCTCGGTCAGCCACGGCATCAGCGGCAGGTCGCCGCCCATCCCGCGCAGCAGCGACATGGGGGTGTGGCAGTGCGTGTTGACCATGCCGGGCATGAGCAGCCCGGGCAGCGGCCGCACCACGGCGTCGGTCGCCGGCGCGTCGGAGGCCGTGCCGAAGAACGCGATCCGGCCGGTGTCGTCGACGTCGAGGACCGCGTCACGCACGACCGGGAAGCCGGGCGTGCAGGGCAGCGCGACCGGGGCGGTGAGCCGCTGGAGGACCGCCATGTCAGCGGCGGTCGAGCAGCGAGCGCAGCGACCGGAACGGCGGCAGCCAGGCGCCCTCGTCGGGCAGGGTCTCCAGCGAGACGCGCGGCAGCGGCTCGCGGAACACGCCGTCGATGTCCTCGAGGTCGAGGAACGACAGCGTCTCCGAGGCCAGCGCGAACCCGGCGTACTCGCGGAAGCCGATCACCGTGACGTCGGTTCCGACCTCGATGAGCTTCTCCAGCGGCTCCCGGAACGCCCGCCCGTCCCCCGAGGCGACGACGACGTGGCGCAGCCTGCCCTCGGCCGAGCGCATGCCGATGTGGGCGAGCATGTCGTCGTCGACGTCGGAGTCCTCGCTGGTCTTCGGCTTGGCGAAGACGGCGAAACCCACGTTGCGCAGGGCCTCGACCCAGGGCCGGACGATATCGATGCTGCCCGGGGCGACGTTGGTGAACACACACGCCTCGGCCTCGGCCTCGGGGCCGGCGAGGTCGAGCAGCCAGCGGCCGACGGCGTCGAACCGCGGACGGTAGGCCGAGGTGGGGCGGGCGCCGAGCAGCGAACCGAGGCTCATGTCCATGTTGGGCGCGTCCCACACCAGCAGCACGCGCTCCTGCGGGCCCGTCGGAACGCCGCGTCCGTGTTGCCCCGTCCCGCTGCTCATGCCGGGGAGCCTAGCCGCCGTCGCCCCGCCCGCCCGGCCCGGCGCCCACGCGGGTGAGACTGTCCCCATGGAGAACCCACCGACCGGGCCGGAGCAGCTCGCCACCCGGACCGCCGAGATCATGCGCGACGGCGACCGGGCGAGCCGTGCGGCGGGGGTCGACGTCGTCGCGGTCACCCCCGGACGGGCGACGGCGACCATGACCGTCCGTCCCGACCAGGTCAACGGGCACGGGGTCTGCCACGGCGGCTACCTGTTCCTGTTCGCCGACACCGCGATGGCCTACGCCAGCAACTCCCACGGCGTCTCCGCCCTGGCCAGCGGCGCGGACATCGCGTTCCTGCGCCCGGCGCACGAGGGCGACGTCCTCACCGCCGAGGCGGTCGAGCGGGCCGCGAGCGGCCGGTCCGGGCTCTACGACGTCACCGTCCGCGCCGACGACGGGACGGTCGTCGCCGAGTTCCGGGGCCGCACCCGGCAGGTGCCGGGCCTGAGCCCGGTCACCGCCCGGCCCTGAACGGCCCTCAGCCCTGGTCGTCGCGGGGCCGCAGCCCGTGCGGCTCCAGGAACGCCGGCCGCAGATCCGGGTCGGGCTCGTCGTAGTAGCGGTGGAAGACCGGGGTCTGCGAGCCCGACATCGGCGGCACGATCCAGCTCCAGTCGGCCGGGCAGCGCCGTCCCGCGGCCTCCTCCTTCGCCAGGAAGGTCATGAACCGCTCGGCCTCGCTGTGGTGGTCGGCCATGGTGACGCCGTCGGCGTCGAAGGAGTAGGTGACCGCGCGGACCAGCTCGACCATCGCCCGGTCCCGCCACATCGTGCGCACCGACCGGGTGTCGAGCCCGAGCCGTTTCGCGATCTCGGGCAGCAGGTCGTAGCGGTCGGTGTCGGCGAGGTTGCGGGCGCCGACCTCGGTGTCGAGGTACCAGCCGTTGAACGGGGCGGCCGGGTACACGACCCCGCCGATCTCCAGCGGCATGTTGCTGATGGCGGGCACCGAGTGCCAGCGCAGCCCGAGCCGGGCGAACCAGGGGTGCTCGGGGTGGCGCAGCGGGACCTCGTGCACGGCGTCCGGCGGGACGTCGAACAGCCGGGACCGCCCGTCCGGGCCGGTGATCAGCAGCGGCAGCACGTCGAACCGGCCCGCCGGCTGCGGTCGCGGCCACCCCATCCCGACGACGTGGTCGGTGAAGTCGGCCTGCCCCGGGTCCCCGGTGACGGTGCCGTCGGGGTTGCGGTGCCCGGCGTAGCGGACGAGCTGGTCGTTACGGATCCGCGGGCCGGGACGCCCCGGGGCGTCCGGCGCGAACACCGTCATCGTCGAACGGATCTTCCCGCCGCGGGTGGCGGCGCGCAGGTGCCCGACGCTCTCCTGCGCGATGTCGGCCGGGTCGTTCAGGTGGCGCAGGTCGCGGACCTGCAGCGACTGCCAGTACAGGCGCCCGATGCAGCGCGCGGAGTTCCGCCAGGCCACCCGGGTGCCGAAGACCAGCTCGTGCGTGGTGTGGGTGTAGGTGCCGACCCGGTCGATCTCGGCGCGGACCTGGCGCAGCCGCTCCGGCAGCGGGACGCCCGGCTCGGTCTCGGCGTACACCTGGCGCAGGAACTCCTCGGCCACGGCCGGGTCGACGGGGGCGGGGTCCCGCTCGTCGGCGACGCCGGGGGGCGGCGGGTGTCCGCCGGAGCGTCCGTGCCCGGTGACCGGGCAGCCACCGGTGGCCTCTGCCGGGGGCGCGGTGCGGCTTCCGGCCGACGGCGCGCCAC
>NZ_JAMXSG010000296.1:0-6872 GCF_024124365.1 Pseudonocardia sp. McavD-2-B | reverse complement strand
AGATCCACTCTGGAGGGAGTCCGTGATGCGTCTGCGGAGGGTGACGGTGCGGGGGCCGTCGATGTCCCCGGCCCTGTCCGACGGCGACGTCGTGCTGGTCCGGTTCGGTGCGCCCGTCCGGCCCGGCCCCGCCGGGCCACCCCCGGACACGACGACGCCGCGGACACCTGAGGTGTCCGCGGCGCGCGCGACCGGAGGGGGCGATTCCGGCCGCACCCGGCCCTCACGGGCCGGGTCGTGGGTGGCCGGTCAGTCCTGGCGCAGGTAGCTGAGCAGGCGCAGGATCTCGATGTAGAGCCAGACGATCGTGGTCATCAGGCCGAACGCGAGGTACCAGGAGTACTTCGCCGGAACACCGGCCTTGACCGCGTTGTCCGCGGCGTCGAAGTCGAGCAGCAGGCTGAACGCCGCCACGCCGATCACGACGATGCTGAACAGAATGGCCAGCGGGCCGCCGTCACGGAGGCCGAAGCCACCCTCGGTGAAGAAGCTCGCGACCAGGTTCGCCAGCATCAGGACGACGACGCCGATCAGGGCGCCCATCATCCACTTGGTGAACCGCGGGGTGACCCGGACGGCACCGGTCTTGTAGACGACCAGCATCCCGAAGAACACACCGGCGGTGCCGATCACGGCCTGGACGCCGATGCCCCGGAGGTTCGGGTCCATCTGCATGAACCCGGTGATGCCGCCGAGCGCGACACCCATCGAGCCGGAGTAGAGCAGCGTCAGGACGGCGCTGGGCTTCTGCCTGAAGATGACGATCAGGGACACGACGAGCCCGACGATGAACGCGGGCAACGCCAGGATGTAGAGACCCGACAGCACGGTCAGGGTGCCCGCGACCAGAGCCAGGGCAGCGCTGATGGCGGTCTTCTGGACGACGTCGTCGACCGTGATCGGCCGGCCCGTGTCCTGCGTGGCCTGGGTCGGGTCGACGTAGGACGACTGGGAGCCGGCCATGGCGGCGCCCCCGCCCATCATGCCGCCACCCGAGCGGTCGAACGTGGCGTAGCCGCCCTGCTTCTGTGTGGGCAGGTTGCGGAACGCCGGGTTGCTCGTGGAGCGCACCTGGATCCTCCTCGACGGACGTGTGCGGGGCCCACCTCTGGCAGGCCCTCACACGTGTGCAACGCCGAGGGAGCGCCGGGGGTTCCCGCTGGTAAAAGAAAATTTACCGCGTCCGGGGCGTCCGGCGTCAGTCCCGTCTCCCACACCGGGCGATGATCACCGTCCCGGGCGTCTCACCTGCGGGAACGTGGACGTCGGCGGCAGCGGTTCGGCACGCACCGCCGGCATCTCGGGCGTGGTGTCGAAGCGACGATCGTCGGCGGTGTCGGCGCGCCCGTCGGACAGCGGCGCGTCACCGCGCATCTCCGCGCGGATCAGCGCGGGCCAGCGTCCGACCGAGCCGAGCGCGGCCACCGCGGCACGGCGACCCGCGGGACTGGCCAGGGCGGCGACGACGACGAGCAGCGCGACGGCGACGACCACCACGCTGCCGGAACCCGGAGCGAACACGGGCGTACCTCCTCGCAGAAGCGGGCGCCCGGCCGGGGGCAGCCGGACCCACCCTCGAGTCGTACAACGATCCCGTGGCAGGTCGGTCACGGGCCGTCACCTCGCAGCGGGCGCACCCGGGCGGGCCGCACTACTGTCGGCGCCTCCGGCGACGACACCTCCGTCGCCCCCAGTGAAAGGACGGTCCGGACATGTGGGCCCTGCTCTCCCGGCACCTGCGCGTATGGCTGCTCCTGGCGGTCGGTGCACCGCTGCTGGCCTGGCTCCTGGGCAAGATCGGCGACGCCGTCGAGCGCCGCCGCGGCCCCAACACCCTCAGCAAGCTGACCCGCTCGGGCCGCCGCTACCTGGAGCGGCGCACCCGGGGACCGCTGCGCCGCCACGAGCAGACCGACCCGGAGCGGCTCGCCCGCTGACGGATCCCGCTCCGGTACCGGACGACTCAGGCCGGCAGTACCCGGCGCAGGCCCCAGCCGCGCCGGCGGGCGGGGCGCCGCGACGTCACCTCCGCCGGTGGCGTCGGGTCGAGCTGCACGCAGCGGCCGCACGGGGTCCCGGCGACGTCGATCAGCGGGGCCGGGGACACCAGGTGGCCACACAGGGCCGCATACCGGCCGGTCCGCATCGAGTGCGGTGCGCAGAGTTCCGAGTCGGTCACCTTGTGTGCACGACCGTCGAGAACGGACGTCACCGTGAGGACATCGGGTCCGCCGGCCTCGTTCATCCGTCCGGCGGTCACGACGACAGCCACCCGGCGGCAGATCCGTGCGTCGACCGGCGCATTCACGGGCCCCCTCAGCGTGTCGGAGGTTCCATCGTCACGGATGACACGTGCGGATGCAAGATCGCTTGCACAGTCTTTCGACACTCTCCGCAGTCAAACGGACGCAGCGGACACACCCGGAGGTCCCCATGCCCCACCCGAACGGCACGCGCGCAGCGGATCTCGGCCCCGTGACGTGGCGCCGCCCGGCCGGCGGGACCGCCGACGGGCAGAACGTGGAGTTCGCCGTCCTGGACGACGGCCAGGTCGCGGTCCGCAACGCCCGCGACCCCGAGGGCCCGGTGCTCGTCTACACCCCGGCCGAGATCTCCGCGTTCGTCGACGGTGCCAAGAAGGGCGAGTTCGACGACATGGTCGACCCCTTCCGCGACTGAGCCGGGCTCACGGCAGCAGCGGGTCCGCCTCGCGCCACAGCCGGGCGACGACCTCGGACGCCGGGTCGGTCGTCGCACGTCCGGCGGCCTGCCCGGCCCAGTGGTTGACCCGGTCGACCGCGCCGGGCTCGCCCGCGCGGTAGCGGGCCACCAGGCGTCGCTGATGGGGGTAGGGCGCCGGGGCCGGGGCGCCCGGCACGGTCCAGGCACGGACGTAGTCGGTGGCGATGCCGCGGGCCAGCCGGCCGGTGTAGGCACGGGTCGTCGTCGTGCCGGTGGGGTCGAGGCCGTCGAGCCGGGCGGACCAGCCGTCGTCGATCCCGGCCTCGGGACAGCGCAGCAGCGCCGTCCCCACCTGCACCGCGCTCGCGCCGAGCGTGAGCGCGGCGGCCAGGGCCCGGCCGTCCCCGATCGCACCGGCGGCGACCACCGGGACACCGACGGCGTCGGCCACCCACGGGACGAGCGCGAGCAGCCCGACCGAGACGGCCTCGGCGTCGGCGGGGTCGGTGGTCCCGCGGTGCCCGCCGGCCTCCATGCCCTGCACGACGACGGCGTCGGCCCCCGCCCGCTCCGCCGCGATGGCCTCGGTGCGGGTCGTGACCGTCGCGAACCAGGCGCAGCCCGCACCGTGCACCGCGGCGACCTGCTCGGCCGTGAACAGCCCCATGATCGTCGAGACGACCGCGGGCCGGGCGGCCAGGACGGCGACGAGCTGGTCGGAGAACGACGGTCCGGGGCCGCCGGCCGGTGCGGGTGTGCCGCCCAGGCTGTCGAGGTAAGCGGTCTGCAGGCCCACGTCGTCGTCGGCGGGCGGGTCGGGGATCCACAGGTTGAGCTGGAACGGCGCGGTCCCGGCGAGCGCGCGGAAGCGGGCGGCCCAGTCGGCGATCGCCTCCGGGGTGTCGTTCACGACGCCCGCGGCACCCATGCCGCCCGCCGCGGCGACCGCGGCCGCCAGCTCCGGTGGGCAGGCCCCGGCCATCGGGGCCTCCAGGACGGGCACCCGCAGTCCGTGGCGTGTGCAGAAGGACTCGGCCCGGCTCCGTGCGCTCACCGCCCTGAGTGTGCCATTCCACCGCGGGTGGACCGGGACGCCGCGGACGGGAAGGATCGGCCCCGTCCCCGCCCCGCAGTGCGAAGGAGCCCGCTCCCCCTCATGACCGGACCCTCGTTCCTCGAGCAGCTGCGTGCGCACGCCCCCGAGCTGCTGCCCTCGCACCTCCCGCGCGACCCCGCCCAGCGGGTCCCCGCCGACCTGGACGTCCCGCACGGCACCACGATCATCGCCCTGACCTGGGCCGACGGTGTGCTGCTCGCCGGTGACCGGCGCGCCACGTCCGGCAACCTGATCGCACAGAAGGACCTGGTGAAGGTCGTCGGCATCGACGACACCTCCGCCGCCGGGTTCGCCGGGTCGGTCGGGCACGCGTTGCAGATGCTGACGATGTTCGCGGCCGAGGTGGAGCAGTACGAGAAGGTCGAGGGCGCGCCGATCAGCCAGGACGGCAAGGTCCGCAGGCTGTCGAGCATCGTGCGGGAGAACCTGGGCGCGGCGATGCAGGGCTTCGTCGCGCTGCCGCTGTTCGTCGGCTACGACCCGACCGACCCCGACCCGGTCCGCATCGTCACCTACGACCCAACCGGCAGCATCAAGCGCGCCCGGTCCGGCTATGTCGGCATCGGGTCCGGCGCGCAGTTCGCCGAGGCGTCGCTGAAGAAGCGGCACGATCCGGGCGTCGACCGGGCCGGCGCGATCGCGCTCGCGGTCAACGCGCTGTGGGACGCCGCCGACGACGACACCGCCACCGCGGGCCCCGACCTCACCCGGGCGATCTTCCCGAACCTGATCACGGTGACCGCCGACGGCGTCGAGGAGATCGGTGTCGACGAGGTCCGGGCGGCGACCGAGCGGATGCTCGCCGAGCGGGCGGGGCGTCCCGGCGGCTGAGCCGGCGGGTCAGGGCCGGGGCGGGCCGCCGGCCCGGCCGATGGCTTCCTCGACGACCGGACCCTTGGCGTCGGCGTAGAGGTTCATGTCGGCCCACTCCCGTCCGGTGAGGCCGCGCTTGTGCCCCTCGTAGCGCGCCCGCTCGTCGTCGTGGGCGCGGAGCCGGTCGCGGAACATCAGGTAGCGCGTGATCTCAGGACTGCCCTGCGCGTAGCGGTGCAGGTTCACCGGCAGGTCCCCGACGGCGCCGAGCATGCGGGCAGACTGCCTCGGTGTCCACGCTGCGCTCGGTCGCCCCGGTCTTCGCCACCACCGCTCCCGACCGGTGGCTGGACCACTACCGTCCGCTCGGGTTCACCGTCGAGCGCTACGGCTCGCCGCGACAGGACTGACCGGGTCAGCCCGCCTTCTCCCGCCGGTCGGCCACCACGACCACGACCGCGGTGACCACGAGCAGGACCGCGGGGTAGGCCCACGGCAGTGCCGGCGCGTCGCCGACCACGAAGGACCACAGGCCGATCCGGCCGGTGACCAGGTACTGCAGCAGCGGGATCACGCCGAGGACCACCCCGAGGAACCCGGCGACGTTCTGTGCCGTCTTCACATGCCCTCCCCAGATTGCAATGCACTCGCATTGCAACAGTGGTCGACACAAGTTGTCAATGCGACCGCATTGCTACGGTGGCGTCGTGCCCCGCTCCGTCGACCACGACACCCGCCGCTCCGAGATCGCCGACGCCGTGCTCGCGCTCGTCGCACGGTCGGGCGCCGAGGCGGTCTCGCTGCGCTCGGTCGCAGCCGAGGCCGGCATCTCGATGGGCCGTGTCCAGCACTACTTCGCCAGCAAGGACGCACTGCTGCTGCACGCCCTGGACCGGTCGCACCGGCAGATGGAGGAGCGGATCGAGACCAGGGCCCGGGCTGTGGGCGGCGGCGACCGGACCGTCCTCGCGACGATCCTCGACGAGCTGCTCGGTGGGCACCCGCGGACCCGTGACGCGCTGCGCATCCACGCCGCCTTCGCCACCCGCGAGGTCGACGAGCGCGCGCGGGCGATCCTCACCGACGGCGACGACGAGATCCGCGCCCTCGCCGTCCGGGTCGTCGGCGACGCCGGGTCGGCCGACCCCGACACCGACGCGCACGCCCTGCTCGCCCTGACCGCGGGGCTCAGCACGGAGGTCGCGCTGCACGGCGCACCCGTCGACCGCGCCCGGCGGACCCTGACCGCGATGCTCGACCGGCTCGCTCCCGCCACGGCGCGCGGACCGGCCGGCGACCCGGAATGATCCGGGCGGTGCGCCCCTGGTTCCCGCTCCTCGCCGGCTCGCTGTTCTACGCGTTCGCCCTGGTGTGGGCGGCCGGTGAGCTCCCCGAGGAGCGGGTGCCGCTGCACTTCGACCCCACGGGCGTGCCGACAGCGTTCGGCAGCCGCGCCTGGTTCCTGACGGTCGGCACGCTGTTCGGGCTGCTCGTCGCCGGGATCGGCGCCGGGCTCTACCGCCTGGTCGCGACCGGCTCGCTGGCACGGGTGTCGGTGCCGCACCGCGACTACTGGACGGCGCCGCAGCGGATCGGGCGGCTGCGCCACATGCTCGCCGAGGACATGGGCCGGACCTTCGGCGCGACCCTGTTCCTGCTCACCGTGGTCCCGGTGACGGCGGTGTACGCCACCCGCACCGATCCGCCGAGGCTGCCGGTCGGACCGGTCTGGGTGGTGCTGGCGCTGCTGGTCGCCGGGATCGTCGGGTACTGCGTCTACCTGGCGCGCTACCGGTACCGCCCGGCCTGAGCGCCCGTGATCACCGGGTGTGGAGGGCAGCGACCGCCCCGCGAACGCTCCGCTCCACGACCGGTGATCACGCGTCGGCGACGGGCCGGCGCAGGATGGTGCGCAGCTTCTCCGGGCGGTCCGGCGGGGGCCGCCGAGGCAGCTCTCGTGGTGGCGGCCGGTCATGCGCAGCCCGTTTCCACCGTCGTCGGCACGAGCCCGTCCTGGCGGAGGTGCGCGCGGCACGGGAAGGTGCTGCGATGGCACGGATCGGACCGGGGGACGTCACCCTCACCATGGCCGACCTGCGGGTCGTGACCCGGTTCGCCGCGGAGTGCGCCGCCGTGGCCCTCCCCCTGTTCGACGCGCCCGACGACGGCCGCCCCCGCGCGGCGCTCGCCGCGGCGTGGGCCTTCGCCGACGGCGCCGAGCGGTCGCGGCTGCAGCGGGTGACCGCCGTCGACGCGGCGC
>NZ_JAMXSG010000295.1:0-6881 GCF_024124365.1 Pseudonocardia sp. McavD-2-B | reverse complement strand
TGCCGCGGTCCGGGAGCGCACGGCGGCCCGCGCGGCCGAACGGTCCCGCAGCCGCGACCCGCGCTACCGGCGCCGTCGCCTCGTCGCTCTGCTGGCCACCGCCGCCGTCGTGCTCCTCGGGGTGTCCGCGGCCGGCTGGTGGGCGCTGGGCCGGTACGGCCCCCCGGTGGCCACCGTGCGGGTCGACGGCACCCGCCAGATCCCCGTCCGCGACGTCGAGGCCGCCGCGGGCGACCAGACCGGTGTCCCGCTCGCCGCGGTCGACACCGACGGCGTCGCCGCCCGCGTGTCGGCCATCCCCGGCGTCGCCGCGGTGGAGGTCGACCGGTCCTGGCCGGACACTCTGGTGGTGGCCGTGACCGAACGCACCCCGGCCGCGCTGCTCGACACCCCGGACGGACCGAAGCTCGTCGACGTCACGGGATTCGTCTACCGCGACGCCCCGCCCGACGTGCGGCTGCCCCGGCTCCAGCTGCCGCGCGTCGCCCCGGACGACCCCGCCACCCTCGCCGCGGTCGGTGTCCTGCAGGCACTGCCGGTCCCGGTCCGCGACCAGGTGCAGTCGCTGTCGCTCGGCGGGGGCGGATCCACTTTCGAGCTGGGGCTCACCGAGGACCGGCGGGTCCTGTGGGGCCCGTGGACGGACACCGACCGGACCGCCGCCCGGGCCCGGGTCCTCGGACCGGTGCTGCAGCGCGAGGGCGCCGTCTACGACGTCTCCAGCCCGTCGCTGGTCACCGTCCGGCAGCGCTGACCCGCCGCACCCGACCCGATGGTTGCGGCGGGTGACCTTCCGACGACCGTACGGGTTTCCACCGGCAGCGAGGTCGAACCACCCGGGCGGGGTGTTGTCGTCGTGCGGCGCGCCTGCTGGACCCGGGCACCGCACTCCACTTAGCGTGCGCACCCGAAGGCCCGGGGCACCCGGAGCTTGACCCACCCGAACCCCGGACCCCGAGCGACTGGAAGGTGCCGCGCATGACGCCCCCGCACAACTACCTGGCAGTGATCAAGGTGGTCGGCATCGGTGGCGGCGGCGTCAACGCCGTCAACCGGATGATCGAGGTCGGCCTCAAGGGCGTCGAGTTCATCGCGGTGAACACCGACGCCCAGGCCCTCCTCATGTCCGACGCCGACGTGAAGCTCGACATCGGTCGTGAGCTGACCCGCGGCCTCGGTGCCGGCGCCAACCCCGAGGTCGGGGGCAAGGCCGCCGAGGACCACGCCGAGGAGATCGAGGAGGTCCTCAAGGGGGCCGACATGGTCTTCGTCACCGCGGGCGAGGGCGGCGGCACCGGCACCGGCGGCGCACCCGTCGTCGCCTCGATCGCCCGCAAGCTCGGCGCGCTGACCATCGGTGTCGTCACCCGCCCGTTCACCTTCGAGGGGCGCCGTCGCGCGGGGCAGGCCGAGGAGGGCATCCAGGCGCTCCGCAACGAGTGCGACACCCTCATCGTCATCCCGAACGACCGGCTCCTGCAGCTCGGCGACGTCGGCGTCTCGCTGATGGACGCCTTCCGCTCCGCCGACGAGGTGCTCCTCTCCGGTGTCCAGGGGATCACCAACCTGATCACCACCCCCGGACTGATCAACCTCGACTTCGCCGACGTCAAGTCGGTCATGTCCGGGGCCGGGTCGGCGCTGATGGGAATAGGGTCCGCACGCGGCGAGGGCCGCGCCGTGCAGGCCGCCGAGAAGGCGATCAACTCGCCGCTGCTCGAGGCGTCGATGGACGGCGCGCAGGGCGTGCTGCTGTCGATCGCGGGCGGCTCGGACCTCGGTCTGTTCGAGATCCACGAGGCGGCGTCGCTGGTCCAGGAGGCCGCGCACCCCGAGGCGAACATCATCTTCGGCACCGTGATCGACGACTCGCTCGGTGACGAGGTGCGGGTCACCGTGATAGCGGCCGGCTTCGAGGGCGGCACACCGACCCACAAGAAGCTCGAGCCCGCCGTGTTCTCCCGCGGCACCCAGAAGTCCGCCGAGCCCGCACCGCAGGCCGCGCCGCCGCAGCAGGCCGAGCAGACCCAGCAGCACCAGACCCAGCAGCACCAGGGCCAGCAGCACCAGGGCCAGCAGCCGCAGGGCCAGTCCCGCTGGGCCGCGACGACTGCTACCACCCCGTCGGCGCCGCACCTGCCCGCCACGGCGCACGCACCCGAGCGCACCGGGACGCTGCCGCCCGCGCAGCCCACCGCCCCGGCCCCGCGCCAGGGCGACACCCAGCACCACGGCGGCGACGGCGCGGCCGTTCCGAGCGGTCCGATGTCCGCGCCGGCCTCGCCGACGTCGGCCCCGGCCCAGCACGGGACCGTCGGCGGGAACCCCGCGGCGCGTCCGGCCGAGCCGGTCGAGGACGAGGTGGACGTCCCGCCGTTCATGCGGCGCTGACCCGCGTGCCGGACTCACCGACACCGGCCACGGCGGCCCGCGCGGACGGCACCCGCCGCGCGCGGATCCGCCGGGTCACCACCACCCGGGCCGGTGGCCGGTCCGAGGGCCCGTTCACCTCGTTCAACCTGTCGTCGGGGGTCGGGGACGACCCGGCCGCGGTGACCGGGAACCGGGCCCGCGTCGTGCGTGAGCTCGGCCTGTCCGGACTGGTGTTCCTGAACCAGGTCCACGGCCGCGACGTCGCCGTGCTGCGCGAGCCCCCGCGGGCCCGCCCCGGCACCGGTGGTGTCGCCCCGGACATCGCCGACGTCGACGCCGTCGTCACCGACGTGCCGCTGCTCGGCATCGCGGTGCTCGCGGCCGACTGCGTACCGGTGCTGCTCGGCGACCCGGTCGCCGGCGTCGTCGGGGCCGCCCACGCGGGCCGCGTCGGCGCGGCCGCGGGCGTCGTCGACGCCGTCGTGACCGAGATGACCGCACTGGGCGCGCAGCCCGCACGGCTGGAGGTCCTGCTCGGGCCGTCGGTCTGCGGCCGCTGCTACGAGGTGCCCCCGGCCATGCGCGCCGAGGTCGACGCCGCGCTGCCGGGCAGCGCGTCCACCACCCGCACCGGCACCGCCGGCCTGGACCTGCGCGCCGGGCTCACCCGCCGCCTCGCCGACCTCGGCGTCACGAAGGTCGCGACCGACCCGCGCTGCACCGTCGAGGACCCGGACCTGTTCAGCCACCGCCGCGACGGCCGCTGCGGCCGCCAGGCCGGGATCACCTGGCTCGACCCGCGCTGACCGGCGGCCCGGTCCGGCGATCCACGCCACGCGGGGCTCGCGGGCGCCCCCGCGGGCGGGAACGATGGACGCCGTGTCCGATCCCCGCACCCCCACCGCCGACCGTGTCGGCGAACTGACCGACCGACTGGCCGCCGTCCGCGAGCGGGTGGCCGAGGCCTGCCGCGCCGCCGGCCGCGACCCCTCCGAGGTCGGGCTGCTCGCCGTCACCAAGACGATCCCGGCCGCCGACGTGGCCGCGCTGGTCGACCTCGGGCTGAACGCCTTCGCCGAGAACCGCGCGCAGGAGGCGGCGTCCAAGGTGGACGAGGTCCGGGCGCTGCGCCCGGACGCCTCCCCGGACTGGTTCTTCGTCGGCGGGCTGCAGCGGAACAAGGTACGGACGGTGCTCCCGTGGGTGACACGGATCGACTCCGTCGACTCGCCCCGGCTGGCCCGCGCGATCGACAAGGAGGTCGCGAAGGCCCGCGACGCGGGGGAGCGCGGCGGCCCGCTGCCGGTGCTCGTGCAGTACAGCGTCGACGGCGACGCCGACCGCGGCGGCGTCGCCCCGGAGGGGCTCGTCGAGCTGACGGACCTGGTCACGGAGCTGCCGGGGCTGGAACTGGCCGGGCTGATGGCCGTCGCGCCGCTGGGCTGGGAGCCCGATGCGGCGTTCGAGCGGATCGCCGAGGCGCACCGGGAGACCGTCGGGCGGCACCCCGGGGCGACGGTCCTGTCCGCCGGGATGAGCGGGGACCTGGAGTCGGCGATCGGTCACGGATCGACGGTGGTGCGTGTCGGTACGGCCCTTGTGGGGGATCGGCGGATAGCCTCCGAGTAATCGCTGGTGGGTGTGGGTACTGAGCAGGTGGCGGAGACCGCACCGTCGGCGAGACCGTCGCCAGAACGCGGGGTGCGCGTGCGGTTGGGACGCGTACGGAGTCGAGCAGTACTGCGAGGGGACAGCGGATGAGCGCGATGTACCGGCTGAAGGCGTACTTCGGCATGGTCCCGGCCGACGAGATGGACTATGTGGACGAACCGGATCACTACCGGGGCGGCCACGAGCACCACGCCGGCCCGCGCGGTGACCGTTGGTCCGCCGGGGCCGGTCGGTTCGCCGACCAGGCGTCCTACGACGGCGACCGCTACGAGACCGCGGTCCGCTACGAGGACGGATGGGGCGCCCGCCCGGCGCGAGAGGCACTCCGTCCGGCGCGCGCCGTGCGGCAGGATCCGCGCGGCGAGCGGGAGACGCTCGGGCTGGTCCCGGAGCGCGGGAACCTTCCCACTCCCCTCGGAGGCGGCCCCGGAGCGGCCGTCCGCGGGGCGCTGGCGATGGACCCGGAGACCCTCCGGGGTCCGGCACGCGAGGAGCGGAACGAGCCCGTCGTGGCCCCCGCGCCGGTGCCGGAGCAGCGCGACCGGGCGGCCGCGGGACCGGCGTCGATCACGACGCTGCACCCCCGCAGCTACAACGAGGCCCGCACCATCGGTGAGCGCTACCGCGACGGTGTGCCCGTCATCATGAACCTCACGGATCTGGACGGCGCGGCAGCGAAACGCCTGGTGGACTTCGCCGCGGGCCTGGCGTTCGCCCTGCGCGGGAGCATCGACAAGGTCACCGATCGGGTGTTCCTTCTCACGCCGGCCGACGTTGAGGTCTCCGCGGACGACGCGCGGAGGCTCGCCGAGCGCGGAGCTTTCCGACAGGATTGAGTCGTGGCCGACCCGATCCTGACGCTGATCTATTACGTCCTGTTCTTCTTCTGGCTGCTGCTCGCGGCCCGCATCGTCGTCGAGATGGTCCGGTCGTTCGCGCGCCAGTGGCGACCCGCCGGAGCGCCCGCCGTGGCGCTCGAGGTCGTCTTCACCGTGACCGACCCTCCGGTCAAGTTGCTGCGGAGAGTGATCCCCGTGGTCCGTATCGGAGGCGTAGGACTGGACCTGTCGATTATGGTTCTGTTGCTGGTGGTGTTCATCTCGATGAGCGCCGTCAGATCACAGCTCCTGGGATGAGCCCCAGTCACCCGGGAGTGCCGCCGAGGACCGCATGAGGTGATCCGATGCCGCTGACGCCCGCCGACGTTCATAACGTCGCGTTCAGCAAACCCCCGATCGGGAAGCGGGGTTACAACGAGGACGAGGTCGACGCCTTCCTCGATCTGGTCGAGGCCGAACTGGCCCGGCTGATCGGGGAGAACGACGACCTGCGCGACCAGGTCGCGCAGCTGGAGCAGCGTCTCGGCGATGCCGAGGCCGACCTGGAGGAGGCACGGAGCCAGCCGGCTCCGGCGCAGACCCAGGCCCTGGCCGCCTCCCCGTCGCCGATGGGCCGTGGTGCGGGTGCTCCCGCTCCGCAGCTGGCCGGTGCCGGCCCCGCCGATGCCGACGGCGGTGACCACCACGTGCAGGCCGCCAAGGTCCTGGGCCTCGCCCAGGAGATGGCCGACCGCCTGACCGCGGAGGCCAAGAACGAGGCCGACACGATGCTGTCGGACGCCCGGAACAAGTCCGAGCAGCTCCTGTCGGACGCCCGGACGAAGGCCGACGGCCTGGTCAACGACGCGCGCTCGCGTGCCGAGACCATGCTCAACGACGCCCGCACGCGGGCCGAGACGCTCGAGCGCCAGTCGCGCGAGAAGGCGTCCGGCCTGGTCAGTGAGGCCGAGCGCAAGCAGAACGAGATCATGGGCGCCATCCAGCGCGACAAGTCCGTTCTGGAGAAGAAGATCGACGAGCTCCGGACCTTCGAGCGGGAGTACCGCACCCGTCTGAAGACCTACCTGGAGTCGCAGCTGCGTGACCTGGAGGGTCGCGGTTCGGCTGCCCCGTCGGACGGCACCGGTGCCACCAGGTCGGGCTCGAACGGCGGGTACGCCGCCTCCGGGTACGGCCAGCGGGCCGACACCGGGAGCTGACCGCCCCACGGCGCCTCCGAGGTGCCGGGGACGACCGACGACGACCGGGTAGCGGACAGGTGCCGCTGCCGACCGACGGAGTTCGCCGATGCTGGTGCTGGTCCTGATCCTCGTGGTCATCGCGCTGGTGCTGCTGCTCGCAGGATGGTTCCTGCACGTGGTGGCACTGGCGTGGACATCGGTGGTCATCAGCCTGATCGCGGGCCTGGTGCTCGCCTACGACTGGTGGCAGACCCGTGCCGCGGTGAAGGCCGGTGACCGGGCGGAGGCCGACGCCTCCGGTCGTGGCACCGGTGCCGCCGCGGCGCCGGACCGGGCCGACCGGGCCGACATGGAGGCGCGCTACGGCGCCGACATGGAGCCCGCGACGCAGGTCCTGCCGGTCGTCCGGCCGGACAGCGGCGCGGCCTCGGGTACGCCCGAGGCGGCGCAGAACGCGACCGACCAGACCATCCAGATGCCGGTTGTCAGGCCGTCCGGCTCTGCGGAGGGACCGCCCGGCGCATCTCGATCGGGTGGACTTTCGTCACGCACGGTGACTGAATCCGGTGCCGAGGACGCGGCCGACCCGAGTGGGGTGGCCGCGTCGCACGCGGGCGCCCCGGCGGGACCGGACGGGGAGGACGGTGCGGGTCGTGGCGGCGACCCGGCACGGTCCGGCCCCGGCGAACCCGGCACCGCGGAACCGCCCGCCGAGGCGACGACGCGGGCGACGGACTCGCGGTCGACCGGAACCGGCGCCGCCGGCACGACGTCGGCCGTGACGGCGGCAGCCGCAGGCGCGGTCGCCGCCGGGACG
>NZ_JAMXSG010000294.1:0-6904 GCF_024124365.1 Pseudonocardia sp. McavD-2-B | reverse complement strand
GCGCGGCCGCGCCGCTGTCGTCCCGCGGGGGCACCGGGTCGTCGGCGACGGTCCGGGTCACGGCGGCCGCCGGAGCCGCGGATGCCGCCGACGCCGTCGACGCACCGGCCGTCGTGACCGCCGACAGCGCGAGCGTCGCGGCGAGCACCGCCACCGTCGTCCTGGTCCTGGTCCGCACCGTGGATCACTCCCGTCACTCGGTCACCTGCGGTCCCATCTCACGTGCGGTGGGTGAGGAGCACCAGTCGAACCACCCGTCCGGGGAGCGCGCGGACGGGTGGGATGCGGTCGCCCGTGGACGGACGGTGATCCTCCTGCGGGTACCGGTGACATCGGGTGACCGACCGGTGCGCGACGGCGGGTGTGGCACCCGTCGCCGCGCGGGGCGCCCCGCGGACGGAGGTGTCGCACCCCGGCGGGGGCTCCCGCACCCGCCGCGACGGGTGCGGCGACCGCACCAGGGGTGCGACGCGCCCCGGGGCCGATGCCCCGGGGCGCCCCGGGGTGGGGACCGGGGACGGACCGCGCGTCCGCCTGCCACAGTGGCGGCGTGGCTCGCCCCGACCTCGCCGTCGCGCTGGACCTCGCCCCGCACCCGGAGGGTGGCTGGTACCGGCGGACCTGGACCTCACCGGTCGTCGTCGCGACCCCGTACGGTCCACGCCCCTCGGCGACGGCGATCCTCTACCTCTTCGACGCCCCCGGCCGGTGGCACCGCGTCCGGTCCACCGAGCTGTGGTGCCGGCACTCGGGTCCCGAGGCGGACCTGGTCCTCGGTGGTGACGGACCGGACCCCGTCCCCGGCGCCCGGTTGCGGCTCGGGCCGGCCGGCCCGCAGCAGGAGGTCCCGCCCGGGGTGTGGCAGCGGGCGGAGCCGGCGGGGCCGGGGGCGGTCCTGGTCAGCTGCGTCGTCTCACCCGGCTTCGACGTCGCCGACTTCGAGCTGCGCTGACCCGGCACCGGAGGTCAGCGCAGCAGGCCCGCGAGGTCGCGGGTGTTGCGGATCCGCTCCGGGTCCACCCCGCAGGCGACGGCGCGGGCGCAGCCGTGGTCGAGCCAGTCGAGCTGCCCGGGGGCGTGCGCGTCGGTGTCGATCGTGAACTCGCACCCGGCCTCGACGGCCAGGCGCAGCAGCCGCTTGGGCGGGTCGAGGCGCTCGGGCCGGGCGTTGATCTCCACGGCGACGCCGTGTTCCGCGCAGGCGGCGAAGACGGCGTCGGCGTCGAACTCGGACTCGGGGCGCGTGCGGCGGCCGGTGACCATCCGGCCCGTGCAGTGCCCGAGCACGTCGACGTGCGGGTTCGCGACGGCGGTGAGCATCCGCTCGGTCATCTCGTCGCGGGGCATCCGCAGCTTCGAGTGCACGCTGGCCACCACCACGTCGAGCGAGGCGAGCAGGTCCTCGGACTGGTCGAGGGCGCCGTCGTCGAGGATGTCCACCTCGATGCCGGTGAGCACCCGGAAGTCCGACCCGGACGCGGTGATCCGCTCGTTGAGCTGCGCGATCTGCTCGACCTGGCGCCGCAGCCGGTCCGCGGACAGCCCGTTCGCGACGGTCAGGCGCGGCGAGTGGTCGGTGACGACGAGGTAGTCGTGGCCCAGCCCGATCGCGGTCTCGGCCATCTCGGCGAGCGGGGAGCCGCCGTCGGAGGCGTCGGTGTGGCTGTGGCAGTCCCCGCGCAGGCCCTCGCGCAGCCGCAGCGCCGCCTCGGCCAGGGGCACCCCGGTGGCGTCGGCGCGGGCGACGGCGTCCTCCAGCCGTCGCAGGTAGACCGGTTCCTCCCCGGCGACGGACTCCCCCACGCAGCGCGCGGTCACCTCGCCGACACCCTTCAGGTCCGTGAGGCCGCCCGAGGCGTGCAGCCGGGCCAGCTCCTCGGCGTCGCGACCGCGCAGCGCGCCGGCCGCGGTCCGGAACGCGCGCACCCGGTAGGTCGACTCCTGGGCGCGTTCGAGCAGGAACGCGATCCGGCGGAGGTCGGCGACGGCGTCTCTCACCCCGCGCAGGCTAGCGGCGCATCCACCGGCGGGCGCGCCGCGTCCACGCCGTCTCCCACACCGTGGGCAGCCTGCGCTCCAGGTCGAGCATCGTCGCGGTGTCCCGGCCGTGCAGCACACCGAAGGTGAACCCGTTGTCCCGCTCGGCGCCGGCGCGGGCCCCGAGGGTCCGCAGGGTCTCCCGGGAGACGACGGCGTCCTGGTGCTCGCCGAGCACGTCGGAGACCTTCTTGAGCCGCTTCGCGAACGCCCGCGCGTCCTTCCCGACGCTGGGCCGGGCGACCTCGGTGGCGTAGCGGAGCTGCTTGCCGGTCTTGCGGGCGTCGTGCAGCGAGTCGGGGGCGACCTGACCGGCGTCGAGGTCGGCCAGCGCGCGTTCCATCCGCCGCTCCAGTTTGCGGGCCGTACGGCCCACCATCGCGGGAAGGACGGTGGTCGCGGGCTTGCGGGCCCGGCGCGACAGCGGCGGGTCGGCGAGCAGCCGGCGCAGCGCGCCCTGCAGCGCGGCGTAGCGCTCCCCGTCGATGATGTCGAGCACCGCCGCCCCGGTCTCGGCGCGGGTGCGGGCGAAGTGCCGGGTGACGGCGGCCTGCACCGGTCCCAGCAGCAGCTCCGGCTCCAGCGCGCTCAGCCGGGCGTTCAGGCGCTCCTCCTGGACCTCGGCGTCGCGTTCACCGGCCAGCGCCCGGCCCAGCCAGCGCAGCTCGGCGACCACGTGCGCGACCCGCGGGCCCTCCAGGAGCCCCGCGTAGGTACGCAGCGCGCTGCGCATCCGGCGGGCGGCGATGCGCATCTGGTGCACCGCGTCCGGGCGGTCGGCGCGCAGGTCCTGCTCGCGCGCGGCGAGCGCGTCGACCTGGTCCCCGAGGTAGCGCAGCAGCAACGCACCGGCGCTGCCCGTGCGCCCGGTCCGCCGCGGCGGGTCGACGGGCGCCGCCTCGGCCAGAAGCGCGGTCAGCCGGGCGTAGCCGCCGCGCGGGGCACGGACGAGGCCGGTGGTGCGCAGGGCGTCGTCGAGCTGCTGCAGCAGGGCGGTCCCGGCCGTCCCCGGTTCGACGACGGCCTCGGTCCAGCTCTCGACGGTCGCCGACCCGCCCAGCGTCGCGACGTCGACCTGCTCGCGGGTCAGGGTGGCCAGGTCGCGTCCGGCGTCGTCGCGCATCCTGCTGACGGTGCGGGTGACGTGCACCCGGCCCACCGGCACCAGCGGCGCGTCGCCGCGGACCCGGCGGACGAGCGCGTCGATGCCGTCGGGGACCGACCGGTCGGCGACGCCCTCGACCTCGCTGCCGGACAGCGGGACGCGCAGGTCGTCGTCGGGGCCGGCGTCGGGCAGCCGCAGCACCCAGACCGAGCCGGGCGGCACCACCGAGGCCCGGTCGGGCACCACGTGCTCGACGACGAGCTCGATGCCCGCGGAGAACAGCCGCAGGTCGGCGGTGTCGAGACGTTCGACCTCGCGCACCTCGGCCGCCACCACCGGCACCACCTCGTGCACGCCGTCCACGCCGGACAGCCGCGGCGCACCGGTGTGCGCAGGACCCCGGTAGGTCAGGGCGAGCGCGGACGGGACCAGGGCCGGGTCGGTCGTACTCATCCTCCGGAGTTCCCCGGTACGGGGACGATCACGCGCGGCCATCCGGGCGATGCGGCCGGTTCAGACGGCCTTGCCCGGGTTCAGGATGCCGTCCGGGTCGAGGGCCGCCTTCACCGCCCGCTGCAGGGCGAGCACCTCCGGGCCGAGCTCGCGCTCCATCCCGTCGCGCTTGAGCAGGCCGACGCCGTGCTCGCCGGTGACCGTCCCGCCCAGCTCGACGGCCGCGCCGATGATCTCGTCGAACGCGGCGCGGGTGCGGTCCCGGGCGTCCGGGTCGTCGTGCGGGGTGAGCATCAGCGGGTGCAGGTTCCCGTCGCCGGCGTGCGCGACGGTCGCGATCCGGACCCCGCGGCGACGGCCGATGTCCTCGATCCGGGCGAGCATCTCGGCCATCCGCGGCCGGGGGACGCAGACGTCCTCGGTCAGCATCCCCATCCCGAGCTGCTCCAGCGCCGGGTAGGCCATCCGGCGGGCGGCGAACAGCGCCTCGGACTCGGTCTCGTCGGTCGAGGCCATCGCCTCGGTCGCCCCGTGCGCGGTGAACGCGGCCAGGATCGCGTCGGCCTCGGCCTGTGCGGCGGGCTCGGGCAGGTCGGTCTGGGCGATCAGCAGCGCCGCGGCACCGGTCGGCAGGCCCGCGTTGCGCCACGCGTTGACCGCGGCCAGGCACTCCCGGTCGACCAGCTCGAACACCGCGGGCTGCAGCCCCTGTTCGGTGACGGCGGCGACCGCGGCCCCGCAGTCGGCGAGGGAGTCGAAGAACCCGACGACGGTGCGCGGTGCGGCCGGGCGGGCGGGGCGCAGCTTCACGGTGATCTCGGTGATGATCCCGAGCGTCCCCTCCGAGCCGACCATCAGACCGGCGAGGTCGTAGCCGACGACCCCCTTCGCGGTGCGCCGCCCGAGCCGCACGACCTCACCGGTGGCGGTGACGACCTCGAGGGCGAGCACGTAGTCGCGGGTGACGCCGTACTTCACGCAGCACAGCCCGCCCGCGTTGGTCGCGACGTTGCCGCCGATCGTCGACCAGGGCGCCGACGCCGGGTCCGGCGGGTACCAGAGGCCCTGCTCCGCGCAGGCGGCCCGCAGGTCGTCGTTGACCACCCCCGGTTCGACGACGGCGAGCCTCTCCCCGGCCGAGATCTCCCGGATCGCGGTCATCCGTTCCAGGCTGACCAGGACACAGCCGTCGACCGCGTTCGCCCCGCCGGACAGCCCGGTGCCCGCGCCCCGCGCGACGACCGGGACCCGGTGGGCCGCACAGGCCCGCACGGTCGCGGCGACGTCGGCGGTGGTCCGTGCCCGCACCACGCAGAGCGGCGTTCCGTACTCGGCCCACTCGGCCTCGTCGTGGACGTAGGGGCGCACGACATCGGGGTCGGTGAGGACCCGGTCGGCGTCGAGCGCGGCGGCCAGCTCGGCGAGCACCGCGCGCCCGGCGGCGTCCGGGCCGGAGGCGTCGAGCTCCGCGGGCACGGTGGACCCGCCGAACGGCCGTCCCTCCGGTTCGACGACGACGGGGGCGGCAGCGGTGGCGCGGTCGGGCATGCCCACGACGGTAGGTCGCCGACACCGACGCGGCCAGGGCTCAGCGACCCAGGCGTCCCGCGAGCTCCCCGGCCAGCTCCAGCCCGGACAGCCAGGCCGTCTGCACCCGGGACCGGCCCCAGCCGTCCCCGGCCAGGGCGACGCCGTCGTCGTCGAGGTGGAAGGTCTGCTCCCGCGTGCCGGCGGGGGCGGCGAAGCGCCAGCGGTGCACGTGCGTCCAGTCCGGCTCCGCGGTGATGCCCAGCAGCTCCCGGAGGGCGGCGGTCATCGCGGGCACCGCGCCGGCGGGGTCGGCGTCGTGGGCGCGGGCGAGGTCGCCGGTGGAGTGCGCGACGAGTACCGGGGCGTCGTCGCCGCGGCGGTCGCCGTCGTCGGCGACGAGGGACAGGACGGGGTGGTCGTTGACGAACGCGGCGGGCAGCCGCGGCCAGTCCCGCGCGGCGAACCCGGCGGTCAGGGCGAGCACCGGGTTCCACTCCCGACCGGCGACCGCGGCGCCCGCGGGGGTGTCCGGGTCGAGCAGCCGGGCGGCCTGCGGGTCGGGCATCGCCAGCACGACGGCGTCGGCGCGCTCGCCGTCGACGGTCGGGCCGTCCGGGCCGGGGCGGACCCGCTCGACGGTGCGGCCGGTGCGGACGACGAGGTCACGGGCGGTGTCGGTGACCAGCGACCGCAGCCCGGCCGGTGCCGCGAACCGCAGCGGACCCGGGTTGTCCGCGCCCCGGACCGCGCTGTCGAACACCGCGAGGGTGTCGGTCCACCGGCGGACCAGGCCGTCGTCGCGCCAGCGGCGGACGCGGGCGTCGAACCGGTCGTCGGAGACGGTGAAGTAGGCGGCGCCGATGTCGGCGGGACGGCCGTCGTGGCGGTGCACCGCGAGCCGTCCCCCGGCTCCGCGGGCCCGCTCGTACACCGTCACGTCCACGCCGCGGGCGACCAGCTCCGCGGCGCAGGTCACCCCGGCGATGCCGGCCCCGATCACGATCACGCCCACACCGGGACCCTAGGCGGGGGTCGCCCCGGGAGCACGCCCACGGTTAGGGTGACCTAACAACGAGGGGGATGCGATGGAACACGTGACCGACGAGGCCAGGCTCCGGGAGATCATCGGCGAGGTGCCCGGGTTCATCCGGGACAAGGCACGCGACCGGGTCGATCCGGTGACCGCGGAGTTCCTGGCCGCGGCGCCGTTCTTCCTGCTGGCGACGACCGGGCCGGACGGCGTCGACGTCTCGCCCCGGGGCGACCCGGCGGGCTGTCTGCTGGTCCTCGACGAGCACACGATCGCCTTCGCCGACCGCAAGGGGAACCGCAGGCTCGACTCGATGCGCAACATCCTGCACGACCCCCGGGTCGGGATGATCGTCGTCGTGCCGGGGTCGAACGACACCGTGCGGATCAATGGGCGGGCCCGGATCGTGCACCGGCCGGACTTCGCCGACCGGCTCACCGTGCAGGGCTCGACGCCCGAGGTGGCGATCGTCGTCGAGATCGACGAGCTGTTCCTGCACTGCGCGAAGGCGTTCCTGCGCTCGTCGCTGTGGGACACGGCGACGTGGCCGGGCAAGGGCGCGGTGCCCAGCGCCGGGAAGCTGGTGAAGGGCCAGTACCAGGTGCCCGGTCCGGCGCGGGCGATCGACGCGGCGCTGCGCCGCGACGGGCGGGTCAACCAGTACTGACCCGGCCGGCGCCGGTGGCCGCGTCGAGCAGGGCGGCGACGCGGTCGTGCCGGTCGCGCCACCACGCGGCACGGTCCGGGGC
>NZ_JAMXSG010000293.1:0-6941 GCF_024124365.1 Pseudonocardia sp. McavD-2-B | reverse complement strand
GCCTCGCACCACCCGGCCGGGACCGGTGCGCCGCGCGGCAGCCGGGCCAGCCACCGCCGGGTCGCGACGCCGGCGCCCCCGCCGAGGACGGCGGCGACCAGGACGGGAACAGCGACGGTGACGGTGACCATGCCTCGATCCTGGGCCGGGCCGGGCCGTCCGGAACGACGGGTTGCCCGCCTGTGGACAACCCGCCCGGCGCGGGCAGGATGACCGGAATGGGTTCCAGAGCGCCGCAGGGTGACCGCCGGGCCGGGGCGGTGGTCCGCGCCGAGGTCGACCACGGCGTCGCCGAGCTGGTGCAGGACGCGGCGCGGCCGTCGTCGTGGACGCTGCTGCTCGACGGGACGGCCCAGTCCCATGTGGACCTCGATGACCCCGAGCACCTCGAGTTCGAGTACGTCCGCCGGATCGCCCACCTCGTCGACCTCGCCGCGCCGCCCGCGGTGCCGCTGCGGGTACTGCACCTGGGCGGCGGGGCGTGGACGCTGGCCCGCTACGTCGCCGCGACCCGCCCCGGGTCGGCCCAGACCGTCGTCGAGCTCGACGGTGAGCTGGCCGCCCTGGTCGCGCACCGGCTGCCGGGCCCGGGGGTCGCCGACGGGCTGGCCGTGGTCACGGGGGAGGCGCGCGCCACCCTCGGCCGGTTCGCGCCCGCGTCGTTCGACGTCGTGGTCGTCGACGTGTTCGCCGGGGCCCGCACCCCGGCCCAGGTCACGACGGCGGAGTTCCTCACCGCCGTCCGCCGGGTGCTCGCGCCGACCGGGATGCACGTGGCGAACCTCGGCGACGGCGCCCCCTGGCCGTTCCTGCCCGGCCAGATCGAGACGGCCGGGGCGGCGTTCGCCGAGCTCGCGCTCGTCGCCGCCCCGGACGTGCTGCACGGACGCCGGTTCGGCAACCTCGTGCTGGCCGCGTCGGACCGGGAGCTGCCGGTGCCCGGGGTGACCCGCCGGGCGGCCGGGGACCCGTTCCCGGCCCGGGTCCTCGACGACGCCGACACCCGCGCCCTGGGGCGCGGCGCGGGCGTCGTCACCGACGCGTGCGCCGCACCCTCGCCCCGGCCGCCGGAGGGCTTCTGGGGGCAGTGACCCCCGGGTCAGGCCAGGGACGGGTCGACCAGGACCTTCATCTTCCGGCCCGCGTGCAGCGCCTCGAAGCCCTCCTCGACGACGTCGCGCATGGCGATCTTCTCCATCCAGCCGGTGGTGTCGTAGTGACCCTTCGCCATCAGCTCGATCACCGCCCGGTAGTCGGAGTGGGTGTAGCAGAGCGAGCCCTGGATGCGGGACTCCCCGAGGACCAGGTTGAGCAGCGGGGTCACCAGCGGCGTCTCGTAGATCGCGACGCTCACCATCGGGCGGCCCGCCCCCAGCGATTCCAGCGCGGTCGCGACGGCCGGGGCCACCCCCGCGGCGTCGTAGCAGGCGTCGGCGCCGCGGCCGTTCGTCAGGTCTGCGACGATCGCCGGTACGTCCTGGGCGGTCGGGTCGAGGGTGTGCGCGCCGAGCCGCTCGATCGCGCCGCGCCGGGTCGCCGACGGCTCGACGACGCGGACGTCCTCCACGCCCATGCCGCGCAGCGCGAACCACAGGCCGATCCCGATCGGCCCGGCGCCGAACACCAGCGCCGTGTCGCCCGGGTTCACCCCGCCGAGCTCGGCCGCGTGGTAGGCCACGGCCATGGGTTCGACGAGCGCGCCCATCTCCAGCGACACGTTCTCCGGCAGCGGGTGCAGCATGTGCGCCGGGACGACGGTCGTCTCGGCCATGCCGCCGTCGGCCATCAGACCGTGGAAGCCGATCTGCGCGCACACGTTGTAGCGGCCCTCGGAACAGCGTGAGCAGGTCCCGCAGGTGTAGAGCGGCATCACCGCGACCCGGTCGCCCGCGGCGACGCCCTCGACGCCGGCCCCGATCTCGACGACGGTGCCGGAGAACTCGTGGCCGAGGGTCAGCGGCAGCTCGCGGCCGGTCAGCGGGTGCTTCTCCCCGTTCGGGATGAAGATCGGGCCCGCGTAGTACTCGTGCAGGTCCGAGCCGCAGATGCCGTTGAACCCGACCTGGAGACGGACCTCGCCGGGACCCACCTCGCCCTCGGGCACGTCGGTGATGTCGAGGTCCCCGGGCCCCCGG
Source organism: Pseudonocardia sp. McavD-2-B (assembly GCF_024124365.1). Lineage (NCBI taxonomy): Bacteria > Bacillati > Actinomycetota > Actinomycetes > Pseudonocardiales > Pseudonocardiaceae > Pseudonocardia > Pseudonocardia sp. McavD-2-B. Next base: position 4,806 of record NZ_JAMXSG010000293.1, on the reverse strand, counting down.
TAGACGACCGCACGCATCGCTGGCTCCTCTCGCCTGACGTCGCTGTCAGGGCCCGGTCTACCGGCGGGGGGTGAGCGCCGTCACGGGTTGGGCCCAGGTTGCATGCGCGCCCGGTGATGGGTCAGAACGCTCCGGCGGCGCGGGCGCGGTCGACGTTGCCGAGGTGCTCGGGGTAGGTCGTGGCGAAGCAGGAGGCGCCCTCGGTGGTGCACCGCACGAAGAACAGCCACGGGCCCGCGGCCGGGGACTCCGCGGCCGACAGCGCCGCGGTGGACACCGAGGCGACGGGCGTCGGCGGCAGCCCGGTGTTGAGATAGGTGTTGTACGGACCGGGGGTGCTGCGGGCCTCGGCCGTGGTGCGCAGCGCCTGCACGTCGAGCGGGTAGTTGACGGTGGAGTCCATCTCCAGGCGCTGGTTCACCGCGAGCCGGTTCTCGATCACCCGGGCCACCTTCGGCATGTCGGGGACGAGCGCCTCCTTCTCCACGACGGAGGCGAGGACGAGGGTGCGGTAGGCGTTCTCCCCGCCCAGCCCGGCGGCCTCCAGCCTGGTCGCCGACGCGGTGAGCACCTGGCGCAGCACCTGCTCCGGGGTGCCGCGCGGGTCCAGGTCGTACGGCCCGGGGGCGACCAGTCCCTCCATCCGCCGTTCGGGGGCGGCCGCCCGGTAGCCCGCGCGAGCCCATTCGGGGACGGCGATCGAGGCCGGGTCGGCGTCGGCCATCGCGGCGCGCAGCGCGTCGACGTCGGTGCAGCGGGCGTCCCCGTCGGCGGTGCCGAGGCAGGTGGCGCGGGAGATCTGGGACAGCACGCCCGGGGAGACGGTGCCGTCCGGGGCGCGGGTGTCGTCGAGCTGGACACCGCCCTTGACGTCGAAGAACCCGACGCGCCGCTCCGGGTCGAGCAGCCCCTCCACCGCGGAGTCGCCGGACATCTGCGATCGCAGCTCGTAGTAGCCGGGCTGGACCCGCTGGATGTCGGGCTCCTCGGCGGCGGCCTCGACGAACGCGGCCCGGGACTTCACCACGTCCAGCCCGGCCAGGGTCTCCCCGATCGCGCTGGTGGAGTCGCCCGACTCGACCAGCACCACGACCGATCCACTCCCGGAACCGGCGTAGTCGTCGGCGCCGCGCAGGTACAGGCCGACGGCGACGAGTACCGCGCCGGCCAGCAACGCCGACCCCAGCAGGGCGAGCCGCCGCCGCCGGAAGTGCACCGGGGTCGGACGGTGTCGTACGGGCCCCGCGGTCACGCTCACATCGGGCCCCGGGACGTCACGTCGTTCTCGCCGGCGCCGGTCACGGGCTCGAGGGTATCCGCCGCGGACCCGGCCCGTGGTCACCCCCGGTCACGGTGATCAGGTTCCGCGGGTGGTATCCAGCCAGCCCTGCAGGATGGCCACCGCGGCCTGCTGGTCGATGACCGCACGCTGCTTGCGGCCGCGCACGCCGCGCCCGGCCAGCTGCCGGGTCGCGACGACGGTCGTCATCCGCTCGTCGGTCAGCTCGATCGGGACCGCGCACCCGGCCGCGGCGAGCCCCGCCTCCAGCGCGGCGGCGAACTCCCGTGCGGCGACGGCGGCCGGGCCGTCCTCGCCGCGCAGGTTCCGGGGCAGCCCGAGCACGACGCCGACGACGTCGTGCTCGGCCACCAGCGCGGCGATCCGGCGCACGTCGGCGCCGCCCTCGGCGTCGCGGGGCACGGTCTCGACCGGGGTCGCGAGGATCCCGTCCGGGTCGCACAGGGCGACCCCGACGCGGACGGCGCCGACGTCGATGCCCAGGCGCCGCCCGCGGGTGAGGGTCACGGACGCAGCGCGGCGCGCAGCTTCTGCACCGCGGCGTCGATCCCGGCCGGGTCGGTGCCACCGCCCTGGGCGAGGTCGGGCTTGCCGCCGCCGCGCCCGCCGACGGCCGCGGCGAACTCCCCGATCAGCTTCCCGGCGGCGATCCCGTTGTCCCGGGCCGCCTTCGTGGTGGCGACGACGAAGGACACCTTCTCCCCGTCGACGCCGAACAGCACGACCACGCCGGGCCGGTCGCCCAGCTTGCCCCGGACGTCGGCGGCGAGGGTCCGCAGGTCGTTGCCACCGACACCGTCGGGAGCGGTGACGGCGACCAGGGCGGTCCCGTCGAGGTCCTCGGCCTGCTGGGCGAGCGCCCCGGCCGAGGCCAGGACGGCGTCGGCGCGGTGCTTCTCCAGGTCGCGCTCGGCGGTCCGCAGCCGCTCGACGATCCCGTTGATCCGCTCCGGCAGCTCCTCCGGGCGGGCCTTGAGCTGGTCGGCGAGCTGGTTGACCAGCAGGTGCTCGGTGGTGGCGTGCTTGAAGGCGTCCAGCCCGACCAGCGCCTCGACGCGGCGCACCCCGGAGCCGATGGAGGCCTCGGACAGCACCCGGACCAGGCCGAGCTCGCCGGTGCGCCCGACGTGGGTGCCACCGCACAGCTCGCGCGAGTAGTCGCCCATGTCGACGACGCGGACGCGGTCGCCGTACTTCTCGCCGAACAGCATCATCGCGCCGAGCGTGCGGGCCTCGTCGATGGAGGTCTCGTAGGTCTGGATCTCCCGGTCCTCCTGGAGCACCGAGTTGACCTCCTCCTCGATCTCGACCAGCGCCGCGGGCGGCACGGCCCCGGTCGGGGAGGTGAAGTCGAACCGCAGCCGGCCCGGGGCGTTGAGCGACCCGGCCTGGGCGGCGGCGCTGCCGAGCGCGCCGCGGACCCCGGCGTGCACGAGGTGGGTGGCGGTGTGCGCGCGCGAGATCGCGGACCGGCGGGTGCGATCGACCTCGGCGACGACCTCGGCGTCCAGGGTCACGGTGCCGGCGGTGACGACGCCGCGGTGCACCCGCAGCCCGGCCACCGGGGACTGGACGTCGTCGACCCGGACCTCGAAGGACGCGCCGCGCAGCAGGCCGGTGTCGGCCTGCTGGCCGCCCGCCTCGGCGTAGAACGGGGTGCGGTCGAGCAGCACCTCGACCTGCTCCCCCTCATGGGCGGCGGGCACGGTGGCGCCGTCGCGCAGCAGCCCGACGACGCGGGACTCCGACTGCAGCGTCTGGTAGCCGAGGAAGTCGGTGGCGCCGTGGGTGTCGAGGACGGCGCGGTAGACCGAGGCGTCGACGAAGCCGACCTTGCGCCCGGCGGCGTCGGCCTTGGCCCGCGAGCGCTGCTCGTCCATGAGCGCGGTGAAGCGCTCCCGGTCGACGGACAGCCCGGCCTCGGCGGCCATCTCCAGCGTCAGGTCGATCGGGAAGCCGTAGGTGTCGTGCAGCGCGAACGCCTGGTCGCCGGGCAGGGTGTCGCTGCCGGCGGAACGGGCGCGGGACACCGCGCCCTCGAAGATCCGCTCGCCGGCGGTCAGCGTGGCGCGGAAGGTGTCCTCCTCGGCCCGGATGACCGCGGAGATCCGCTCGAAGTCGGTGGCGAGCTCGGGGTAGGTCGGCGCCATGGTGTCGCGGACGACGGCGGCGAACTCGCCCAGGCACGGCCCGGTGACGCCGAGCAGCCGGGCCGAACGCACGATGCGGCGCAGCAGCCGGCGCAGCACGTAGCCGCGGCCCTCGTTGCCGGGGGTGACGCCGTCGCCGACGATCATCAGCGACGAGCGGGCGTGGTCGGCGATGACGCGGAAGCGCACGTCGTCGATCTCGCCGTCCGGGCCACCCGCGCCGTAGCGCTTCCCGGACAGCTCCTCGGCCTTGGCGATGACCGGGCGGACGAGGTCGGTCTCGTAGACGTTGTTGACGCCCTGGAGCAGGAACGCGACCCGCTCGACACCCATCCCGGTGTCGATGTTCTTGTGCGGCAGGGTGCCGATCGGGGGGTGCCCCTTCTTCGGGGACAGCGCGCCGCGCTCGTCCTGCATGAAGACGAGGTTCCAGATCTCGAGGTAGCGGTCCTCGTCGGCCTCGGGGCCGCCCTCGGCGCCGAACTCCGGGCCGCGGTCGACGTAGATCTCCGAGCAGGGGCCGCCGGGGCCGGGGACGCCCATGTCCCAGTAGTTGTCGTCGCCGCCGCGGCGCTGGATGCGCTCCTCGGGCAGGCCGGCGATCTCCTTCCAGAGCGCGATGGCCTCGTCGTCGTCGTGGTAGACGGTGACCCAGATGATCTCGGGGTCGAAGCCGTAGCCGCCCTCGTCCTGGCTGCGGGTGATCAGCGACCAGGCGAACTCGATGGCGCCACGCTTGAAGTAGTCGCCGAAGGAGAAGTTCCCGGCCATCTGGAAGAACGTGGTGTGCCGGGTGGTCTTGCCGACCTCGTCGATGTCCGGGGTGCGGACGCACTTCTGGATCGACGTCGCGCGCGGGTAGGGCGCGGGGACGTCGCCGAGGAAGTACGGCTTGAACTGCACCATGCCCGCGTTGACGAACAGCAGCTGCGGGTCCTCGAGGATCAGCGAGGCGCTGGGGACGGGCGTGTGCCCGTTGCTCTCGAAGTGGGCGGTGAAACGACGGACGATCTCGTGGGTCTGCACCGGTGGGTCTCTCGTGACGGGTACGGCTGGCGACGGGTCGGCGACGGGGCGGGCGCCCTGCGCCCGCGCCACACCGTAGGCCGCGCGGCGTGGGGACGCCGCGGGAGGCCGGTCGTGCCAGGTTACCGGCACCCGGAGGAGGGGACGGCCGGTGCCGGCGCGCGCCCGAGCGCACCGGCACCGGCCGTCTGCGGGTCCCGCCGTGCTCCCGGTCCGGGGGGTCGACCGGAGGGCCGGCGGGTCCGCCGTCTCGCTCCGGTCAGACCGCGACCGGCAGCGGGGCGTCGAGGGGGGTCCGCGGCGCGGGGACGAGGACGCGGGGGGTGCGGA
>NZ_JAMXSG010000292.1:0-6960 GCF_024124365.1 Pseudonocardia sp. McavD-2-B | reverse complement strand
CGCCCCGCCCTCGGGGGCGACGGCGCGCGCGGCGTGCGCCGCGCCCAGGTCCGCCGCTGCGGCGGCGAACACCGGGTCGAAGAACAGGAAGCTGAGCAGCTCCGCGCCGTGGGTGGTGTCGGCGTCCGGTACCGCACCGCCGACCAGCCGTTCCAGCACGGCCAGCGACGGGTTCCGCAGCGCACGCAGCCCGCCGTACTCGCGGCGGCGCACCGCGTCGGCCAGCTCCGCCAGCTCGGTGGCCCGGTCGGCGGGCGGCCCGGCGAACCAGGTCGCGATCCGGCGGTGCCGCCGGTCCTCGCCGCGGTCGACCAGCGCGTTGACCGCGCGCAGGGTCCGCAGGTCCTCGGTCACCCCGGCGCCCAGCACGATCCGCAGCGCCAGCGCGGCGACCGCGTACACGTCGGGCACCCGGTCCGCCGGGGACAGCGCCGCGGCGGACTCGCCGAACGGGACGTCCGGTGTCGTCGCGACGACACCGACCCGGTCCGCGCCCAGGCGCAGTGCGGGCTTGAGCGGGGTGTTGAGCCGGACCCCGCCGTCGAGATACCAGCCGGCCGCCTCGCCCTCGATGCGACGCGGCGCGAACAGCACCGGCACCGCGGCCGAGGCGAGCAGGTGGTCCGGGCCAAGCCGGGCGTCGACGTAGCGGATGTCGCGACCCGGGTCGTACGGCGGCAGCGCCACGTCCGGCCCGCGCTCGACGAACACCGTGGTCCCGCCGGTGCCGGCGGCGGTGCACGCCACCCCGACGGCGTCGACCCGGCCGCGGGCGACGGCGTCGTGCAGCCGGTCCCAGTCGACGACCCGGTCCACCACCGGGCGCAGCCGGTCGGCGTCGAGGAGGCGGGTCACCCGGTCCGGCACCAGCACCAGCCTGCGCAGCCACGACGGGACCCCGGCGAGGTCCCCGAGGTAGGCCGCGGTCGCCTCCACCGCCGACGACGGCAGCGCCACGACCTCGTCGGTGCGCACCGAGGACCAGCGGGCGACGAGCTCGGCGGCCGCGGCGTCCGGGGCGACGTCGGACAGCCCGGCCAGCGCGGCCACGTTCAGCGCGCCCGCGCTCGTGCCGACCAGCACCGACGGCGCCGACCACCGCCGCGCCATCCGCGGCAGGAGCTCGGTCAGCGCACCCGCCTCGTAGGCGCCGCGCGCTCCCGCGCCCGCCACGACGAGTCCGGTCCGTGCCGCCACCCGGACCAGGTTACCCGCGGTACGCCTTCTCCAGGGCGACGGCGTCGAGCTTGCCGTGGGTGGCGTACACGGCCCGCGCGACCCGGGACCGGGCCTCGGCGTCGGGCGAGGTCAGCCACTCCCGCACCCCCGGCGGGATCACCTGCCAGGACACCCCGTAGCGGTCCTTGAGCCACCCGCAGGGCTGCTCGACGCCGCCGTCGACCAGGGCGTCCCAATAGCGGTCGACCTCCTCGACGGACTCGCAGTGCACCTCCATCGAGATCGCCTCGGAGAGGGTGAACACCGGCCCGCCGTTCAGTGCGGTCCAGGGCTGGCCGTTGAGCCGGAACCCCACGGTCAGGACCCGGCCCTCCTGGTCGGGGACCTCCGGGCCGTAGTGCACGACGGTGTCGATGCCCGAGTCCGGGAAGATGCCGGTGTAGAACCGGGCCGCCTCCTCGGCGACTCCGTCGAACCACAGGCACGGCGTGATCGGCTTCATGGTGTCGTCCCCTCCCCGCGACGCCGGCTCTCGGCGTCACACGGGGAAGACCGGCGCGGTGCGCCCGACTCATCGCTCCCGGGGGACCGGGCGCACGAGCCCGGCGGCGCGGGTCGCGCGCTCCCGGGCGGTGTCGGCGTCGTCAGCGTGGGCGACCGCGACGCCCATCCGGCGCCGCTCGGTCGCGGTGGGCTTGCCGAACAGCCGCAGGTCCGCGCCCTCGACCGCGAGAGCGTCGGCGACGCCCTCGTAGGCAGGGGCGTCCATCTCCGTGCCGCCGTAGACCACCGCCGACGCACCGGGGGAGCGCAGCGCGGTGTCCACCGGCAGGCCCAGCACGGCGCGGGCGTGCAGCTCGAACTCCGAGAGCCGCTGGGTGGCGAGGGTGACCAGGCCGGTGTCGTGCGGGCGGGGGCTCACCTCGGAGAACAGCACCTCGTCGCCGCGGACGAACAGCTCCACCCCGAACAGGCCCCACCCACCGAGGGCCTCGGTGATCCGGGCGGACACGTCGCGGGCGGCGGCCAACGCGGCGTCGGACATGGGCTGGGGCTGCCAGGACTCGACGTAGTCGCCGTTCTCCTGGCGGTGCCCGATCGGCTCGCAGAACGCGGTGCCGCCGGCGTGCCGGACGGTGAGCTGGGTGATCTCGTAGTCGAACTCGACGAAGCCCTCGACGATCACCCGCGGGTTCGACACCCGGGCGCCGGTACGGGCGTACTCCCAGGCGGCGTCGGCGTCGTCGGCGCTCTGCAGGACCGACTGGCCCTTGCCGGAGGAGGACATCACCGGCTTGAGCACGCACGGCAGCCCGACCGTCGCGACGGCCTCGCGGACCTCGTCGAGGGTGTCGGCGAACACGTAGGGGGAGGTGGGCAGGCCCAGCTCCTCGGCGGCGAGACGCCGGATGCCCTCGCGGTCCATGGTCAGCTTCGCGGCCCGCGCGGTGGGGACCACGGTCGTCCCGGCCGCCTCGATCTCCAGCAGGGCGCCGGTGGCGATGGCCTCGATCTCGGGGATGACGAGGTCGGGCGCCTCCTGCTCGATGAGCGTCGCCAGCGTGACCGGGTCGGTCATGTCGATCGCGTGCCACCGGTGCGCCACCTGATGGGCGGGGGCGTGCGGGTAGCGGTCGACGGCGACGACCTCCACGCCGAGGCGCTGGAACGCGATCGCGACCTCCTTGCCCAGCTCACCCGAGCCGAGCAGCAGCACGCGGGTGGGGTCCGGGCCGAGCGGGGTGCCGATACGCATGACGGGGACCCTAACCGCAGGTCCACGTGCGACACCCCGCCCGGGCGCGGCATCTCACATCCGGGGGCCGCCGTCAGGAGACCCGGGCGACGAACCCGTCGGGCAGGTCCGAGGCGGCCTCGGTGTCGAGCAGCCAGCGGGTCGTGACGGTGCCACGGGCCCCAGCGACCGGCAGCTCGGTCTCCGGCGTGCCGTTGAGCGCACCCGCGACGGCCGGTGCCTTGCCCGCCCCGGCCGCCACCACCCACACCTCGCGGGAGCGGCGCGCCGCGGCCAGGGTCAGCGAGATCCGGGTCGGCGGCGGCTTCGGGCAGTCGAAGACCGCGACGACCGTCGCCGCCTGCTCGTGCACGGCGGGGGAGTCGGGGAACACCGACAGGGTGTGGCCCTCCTCGCCCATCCCGACCAGGGTCACGTCGAACGCGGGGACGCCGTCGTCGTCGGGGCCGGCCAGCTCGGCGAGAAGCCGGGCGTAGTCGGCGGCCGCGGCGAGGGCGTCGTTGCGGGTGCCGCCGCCCGCCGGGGCCGCGGGCATCGGGTGCACCCGGGCCGGGTCCAGCGGGAGTGCGTCGAGGAGGGCCTCGCGGGCCTGGCGGTCGTTGCGCTCGTCGTCGTCGGCGGGGACGAAGCGCTCGTCGCCCCAGAACAGGTCCACCCGGGCCCAGTCGACGGCGTCGCGCGCCCCGGAGGCGGCGACGTCGCGCAGCAGCTGGATCCCGACCCCGCCTCCGGTGAGCACCAGCCGCGGGACCCTGCCCGCGGCCTGGAGGTCCACCAGCGCGGTGAGCAGCCGGGCCGCGGTCGCCGCGGCGAGCGCGTCCTTGTCCGGGTGCACCGCGACCTGCACCTGTGTCGCGGCGCTCACGCGCGCACCTTCACCGGGGTGCGGCCGCGGGTCACCTTCGCCACCCCGGCGAGGGCCTCGGCGTAGACCTCGTCCGGGTCGAGCCTGCGCAGCTCCTCGGCGAGACAGTCCGACACGTGCCGCCGGGCCAGCGCGATCAGCCGTTCCGGCTGGCCGGGCTGGGTCAGCCGGGCGGTCTTGCCGTCCGGGCGGGCCAGCTCGACGTCACCGGACGGGCGCGTCAGCCGGACCAGCGAGAGCCCGTTGTCCTTCTCCGACGGAGAGCGCTTCACCTTCACCCCCAGGTTCGCGGCGAGCCAGCCCGCGATCAGCTCGGTGGACGGCGACACCGCCTCCCCGGCGACGACCGCGGAGCTGATGTCCTCGTACGGCGGCACGTCCAGCGCGGCCGCCAGCTGGGCCCGCCACTGCGTGAGCCGGGTCCAGGTCAGGTCGGTGTCGCCGGGCGCGTAGTCCTTGCGGCGCGCCTCGAACGCCTTCACCGGGTTCTTCGACGACAGCGCATCGGTGATGCGGCGCTGCGCGAGGCGGCCCACCGCGTCCTCCGACGGCGAGGCGGGCGCCTCGTTCGGCCACCACGCGACGACCGGGGCGTCCGGCAGCAGCAGCGGCATGACCATGCCCGCGCCCGCCTCCTCGGCCGCCAGCGGGCCGTAGCCGCGCAGCACGATGACCTCGCTGGCGCCGGCGTCGCCGCCGACCCGGATCTGGGCGTCGAGCCGCGGCGAGGCCCGCCGCTGCCCGCGGGCCAGGACGATCACCCGGCAGGGGTGCTCGCGGCTGGCCGCGTTGGCGGCGTCGATCGCGCGTTCGAGTTCCGGGCCGTCGTCGGTGACGACGACCAGGGTCAGCACCCGGCCCAGCGCGAACACGCCACCGGACTCGCGGAGCTCGACGAGCTTGCGGTTGACCGCCGAGGTGGTGCTCGACGGGAGATCGATGATCACGATGGGGTCTCCGTCTTCTCCGCGGCTGCCGTCCGTGCGCTCACGGCCGCCTCCAGTGGCGCCCGGTGCGGGCCAGCATCTCCTCGGCCGACACCGGGCCCCAGGACCCGGCGGGGTAGGAGTCCGGGCCGCGCGCGTCGGCGGCCCAGTGCTCCAGGACCGGGTCCAGGATCTCCCAGGACCGCTCGACCTCCTCGTTGACCGGGAACAGCGACGGCTCGCCGAGCAGCACGTCGAGGATGAGCCGCTCGTAGGCCTCGGGGGAGGCCTCGGTGAAGGCGTTGCCGTAGCCGAAGTCCATCGTGACGTCGCGGACCTCCATCTGGCTGCCCGGCACCTTGGACCCGAAGCGCATGGTGACGCCCTCGTCCGGCTGCACCCGGATCACCAGGGCGTTCTGCCCCAGCTCCTCGGTCATCGTCGCGTCGAACGGCAGGTGCGGGGCCCGCTTGAACACCACGGCGATCTCGGTGACCCGGCGACCCAGACGCTTGCCGGTGCGCAGGTAGAACGGCACCCCGGCCCAGCGGCGGTTCTCGACCTCGCAGGTGATCGCGGCGAAGGTCTCGGTGGTCGACTCCGGGTCGAACCCCTCCTCCTGGGCCAACCCGGGCACCTCCTCGCCGCCCTGCCAGCCGCCCTCGTACTGGCCGCGGGCGGTGGTGGCGTCGAGCGGGTGCGCGAGCTTGACCGCCTTGAGAACCTTGATCTTCTCGGCGCGCAGCTCGTCGGAGGAGAACGACGTCGGCTCCTCCATCGCGGTGAACGCGAGCAGCTGCAGCAGGTGGTTCTGGATGACGTCGCGGGCGGCGCCGATGCCGTCGTAGTAGCCGGCCCGCCCGCCCAGGCCGATGTCCTCGGCCATGGTGATCTGGACGTGGTCGACGTAGTTGGCGTTCCAGATCGGCTCGAACAGCTGGTTGGCGAACCGCAGCGCCAGCACGTTCTGGACGGTCTCCTTGCCGAGGTAGTGGTCGATGCGGAACACCGAGTCCTCGGGGAAGACGTCGTTGACGATCGCGTTCAGCTCGATGGCCGAGGCGAGGTCGTGGCCGAACGGCTTCTCGATGACGACCCGGCGCCACACGTCCGGGTCCTCCTGCGCGGACAGCCCCGAACGGGCGAGCTGCTTGCAGACCACCGGGAACGCGCCGGGCGGGATCGACAGGTAGAAGGCGTGGTTGCCCCCGGTGCCGCGCTTCTCGTCGAGCTCGCGCACGGTGCGCTCCAGCTCGTCGAAGGCGGCGTCGTCGTCGAAGGAGCCCTGGACGAACCGCAGGCCCTCGGCGAGGCGGTCCCACACCTCCTGCCGGAACGGGGTGCGGGCGTGCTCGCGCACGGCCTCGTAGACGACCTGGCCGAAGTCCTCGGAGTCCCAGTCGCGGCGGGCGAAGCCGGTGAGGGCGAAGCCCGGCGGCAGCAGCCCCCGGTTGGCGAGGTCGTAGATCGCGGGCATGAGCTTCTTGCGGGACAGGTCCCCGGTCACTCCGAAGATCACCAGTCCGCAGGGGCCGGCGATCCGGGGGAGCCGCTTGTCACGGGGGTCGCGCAGCGGGTTGGTCCGTCCGCCGTTCGCGGTGGGCATCGCCCCTCCTAGTACTGGTGTTCTTGTGATCGGGGCACCGGGGTCACGGCTCTGTCGACGTCTGTGTCGATGTCACAGCCCTGGCCAGGGTGACCAGCCCGGCGAGCCGGTCGGTCAGGTGCAGCCGGAGCACCGGACGTCCCCGGCGTCGCTGGTCGTCGATGACCGCCCGGGCCTGTGCCGCGTGCAGGCTATCCAGTCCCGGCCCGGGCGGCACGGTGTCCGCGCCGACGGACCCCGGAAGATCACCGCCGGGCCCGTTCCCGGTCAGGTGACAGTGCACCGCGACGTCCGGTGCGCCGGTGTCGCCGCTGCGGCAGGCCGGGGCCCAGCCGAACGCGACGGGCAGCCCGAGCCGGGCCACCAGCGGCCCGCGCAGCACCGCGACCGAGGCGTCGGACTCCGGGTCCAGCCAGGCCGAGACGACCGCTGGGGCCCCGTCGGCGACGGCGGCCAGCGCGTCGAGCGCACCGGCGACGGTGCGGGTGCCGGGCGGGAGCCAGTCCCCGGCGTGCACGGCGATCCCGCCGTCGACGAACGACGGCTCGGGGTCGGGACCCTCGGCGGGCGCGGGCGGTGCGGGCGCGAACGGGTCGGTGTCGAGGACCCGCCCGGCCAGCGCCGCGGC
>NZ_JAMXSG010000291.1:0-6967 GCF_024124365.1 Pseudonocardia sp. McavD-2-B | reverse complement strand
TGGACGCCCTCGACGTCGACCTGCTCGCCGCGCTGCGCGACCGGCCGCGGGCCGGGGTGCTGGAGCTCTCGCGCACACTGCGGGTCGCCCGCGGGACGGTGCAGGCGCGACTGGACCGGCTGGAGCGGGCCGGGGGCGTCACCGGGCACGGCCCGGACGTCGCCGTCCTCGACCCGCCGGAGCTGGCCCGCGCGGTCCGCGAGCTGTGGGAGGCCGCGCTCGGTGCCGGTGCCCTCGGGACCCGCACGTGAGCCGCCAGGGCGTCGCCCAGCGCCTGCCCCGGCTGCTGTCGCTGGTGCCCTACCTGCGGGCGCACCCCGGGGTACCGGTCGCCGAGGCCGCCGCGGACTTCGGCGTCGACGAACGGCAGCTGCGCAAGGACCTGGAGCTGCTGTGGATGTGCGGGCTGCCCGGCTACGGGCCGGGTGACCTGGTCGACCTGTCCTTCGCCGGGGACACCGTCGACGTCGTCTTCGACGCCGGGCTGACCCGGCCGCTGCGCCTGACCACCACCGAGGCGACCGCGCTGCTCGTGGCCCTGCGGATGCTGCACCAGACCGCCGGGGTCGTCGACTCCGACGCCGTCGGGCGGGCCATCGCGAAGGTCGAGGCCGCGGTGGGGGAGGCGGCCGGTCCGGGCGGTCTGGTCACCGTCGAGTCCGGGATCGGCGAGCGCGACACCACCGCGGTCGTGCGCCGGGCGCTCGACCGCGGGCGCGCGCTGCGCATCGTCTACTTCACCGCGGGCCGTGACGCGGTGTCCCGCCGCGACGTCGACCCGATGCGGCTGGTCGTCAGCGGCGGGCGCGGCTACCTGGAGGCGTGGTGCCGCCGCGCCGAGGACGTGCGGATGTTCCGCCTGGACCGGGTGGAGCAGGCCGAGGAGCTCGACGAACCGGCCCGCGCCCATCCCGAGGCCCGGCCCGTCGACGTCTCGCACGGGCTGTTCAGTCCGCGCGCCGAGCACCGGTACGCGGTCCTGGAACTCGGCCCGGACGCGCACTGGGTCGCCGAGTACTACCCGGTCGACGAGGTGCGCACCGGCGCCGGTGAGCTGGTCGAGGGCGACCCGCCGCCCGGCGCGCCGGACCCGGTGCCCGCCGCGGCGGGCGGCGACGACCGGCTGCGGGTGCTGCTCCGCTTCGCCGACGACGACTGGCTGGTCCGCCTGGTGCTGGGGCTCGGCGGCGCGGCCCGCATCGTCGAGCCCACGGAGCTGGCGACGGCGGTGCGCGAACGGGCCCGCGAGGCCCTCCGGATCGCCGACGCATCACCCTGAGTCACACCGACCCCCCCGGGAGGAGGAATGCGACAGGATGGCGACGACGGCATGAACACCGGGTGACCGGAGCCACGTCCCAGGACGGGGGGACCGGGCGACCGATTCGCCCGTGTCTACACTCGGTGTCGACCCGGCCCGATCGACGCGAGGTGGACCCATGCCCGGTGGCTACGAGTGGCTGATCATCATCGCCGTTCTGCTCCTGCTGTTCGGCGCGAAGAAGCTGCCCGAGATGGCGCGGTCGGTCGGTCAGTCCGCCCGCGTGTTCAAGGGTGAGATGAAGGGCCTCAAGGACGACGACGCCCGCAGCCGGCAGGCCGAGGAGTCCAAGCCCGCCCAGGAGCTGCCCGCCGCCGCACCGGCGCCGCAGCAGACCGCCCCGGCCCCGCAGCAGACGCCGCAGCAGCCGCCGGCACAGGCCACCGACCGGCCCGCCGGTCCGACCGCCTGAGGCACTCCATCCCGTGAAGGCACCGTTCCGTCGGAAGCGCAGGCTCAACCCCGACGGGACCATGACCCTGATCGAGCACCTCTACGAGCTGCGCAACCGGCTCGGCATCTCGCTCGCCGCGATCGTGGTGACGACGGTGTTCGGCTACATCTGGTTCGAGGTCTCGTTCTTCGGTTTCCCGAGCCTGGGTGAGCTGCTCAAGGAGCCGTACTGCTCGCTGCCGCCCTCGGCGCGCGCGTCGCTGACGGCCGACCCGAACGCCTGCACCCTGCTCGGCACCACCCCCTTCGACCAGTTCATGCTGCGCCTGAAGGTCGGGGCGACGGCCGGGGTGATCCTGGCCTGCCCGATCTGGCTCTACCAGCTGTGGGGCTTCATCACCCCGGGCCTGCTGAGGAAGGAGCGCCGCTACGCGCTGGGCTTCGTCTCGGTGGCCGCGGTGCTGTTCGTCGCCGGCGCGGTGCTCGCCTACCTGATCATCCCGCAGGCGCTCGGCTTCCTGCTGACCATCGGTAGCGAGATCCAGACGACGGCGCTGACCGGCACGTCGTACTTCTCGCTGGTCGTGAATCTGATCGTCATCTTCGGGGTCAGCTTCCTGATCCCGCTGCTGGTCGTCGCGCTCAACGCGGCCGGGGTCGTGTCCTACGACCTGCTCCGCCGCTCCCGGCGCGGTCTGATCTTCGGGCTGTTCTGCTTCGCCGCGATCGCCACGCCCGGCCAGGACCCGATCTCGATGCTGGCGCTGGCGTTCGCGCTGACGCTGCTGTTCGAGGGCGCCATCCAGGTCTGCCGGATCACCGACCGCCGCCGGGCCCGCCGCCGCGCCGCCGAGGGCTGGGACTCCCTGGACCCGGACGAGCCCTCGCCGCTGGACACCACGCCGTCGCCGCTCGAGGGGCCGTCCCGGCTCGAACCCCCCGCGCCGGTGTCGACCACCCGGGCCCCCGTCGTCGCCCCGGACCGCGGCACCGCGGGTGCGGGGAACGGCCGCACCGGGGGTGCCGGGACGAACGGGACCGCCCCCGAGCCGCCCCGCTACGACGACATCACCTGACCGGGGCCGGTGCCGCGGATCCCCCCGCGGCCCCGTCCGGCACGGCTCCGTAGGCTTGCTCACCGGATCGGGTCGGGCGGCACTGAGGAGCGGGTCGGGACAGATGAAGTACAACCGGGTGGTCATCAAGCTCAGCGGACAGGCGATGGCCGGTGCCGACGGCTTCGGGTTCTCCGCGCAGGCCCTGTCCCACCTCGCCGACCAGATCCGGCAGATGCGTGCGCTGGGGGTGCAGGTCGCGGTCGTCGTCGGCGGCGGGAACGTGTTCCGCGGCAACCGCTCCGAGACCTGGGGGATCGACCGCGTCGAGGCCGACAACATCGGCATGCTCGGCACCGTGATCAACGGTCTCCTGCTGCGCGGCAAGCTCTCCGCGGGTGGTGAGGAGAACGTCCGCGTCATGACGGCGATCCCGATCAACGCCGTCGCCGAGCCGTTCCTGCGGCTGCGCGCCAAGCGGCACCTGGAGAAGGACGCGATCCTGATCTTCTCCGGCGGCAACGGGCAGCCGTTCATCACCACCGACTACCCGAGCGTGCAGCGCGCCCTGGAGATCGGCGCGGACGCGCTGCTGGTGGCCAAGCACGGCACCGACGGCGTCTACGACACCGACCCGCGCACCAACCCCGACGCGCGCCGCTACGAGCGCCTGCCCTACGACGAGGTGCTGTCGCGCCGGCTGGCCGTGATGGACCAGACCGCGTTCATCCTGGCCCGCGACCACGGCCTGCCGCTGCACGTGTTCGACATCGAGAAGGACGGCCTGATGGCCGCGATCTGCCGTGGTGAGCACCACGGCACGGAGATCAACCCCGACATCGTCGAGGCGGAGTTCGCCCACCCGGAGTAGCCCGGCGGTGTCACGTGGCCCGGCTCACCCTGTGACGGAGCAGGGTGTCGGTGCCGTGTGACAGCCTGGGGCCGTGAATGGTTCCGCCGCCGACCCGGCCGCCGCGTACGCGGCGGCGAAGGCCCGCGCCGCCTATCCGCGGCTGGCCGAGTTCACCGGTCTGATGCCCTTCGATCTGGACCCGTTCCAGCGCGAGGCGTGCGAAGCACTGGAGGACGGCCACGGCGTCCTGCTCTGTGCGCCCACCGGCGCCGGCAAGACCGTCGCGGGTGAGTTCGCCGTGCACCTGGCCCTGTCCGAGGGCCGCAAGTGCTTCTACACCACGCCGATCAAGGCGCTGTCCAATCAGAAGTACGCCGACCTGGTCGCCCGCTACGGCGCGGACGCGGTCGGCCTGCTCACCGGTGACACCGCGGTGAACGGTGATGCCCAGGTGGTCGTGATGACCACCGAGGTGCTCCGCAACATGATCTACGCCGACTCCGACAAGGCGGCGAACCGGCGGCTGGACCACCTCGGCTACGTGGTGATGGACGAGATCCACTACCTGGCCGACCGGTTCCGCGGCGCGGTCTGGGAGGAGGTCATCCTCCAGCTGCCCGAACACGTCGCGGTCGTCGGGCTCTCGGCCACGGTCAGCAACGCCGAGGAGTTCGGTGACTGGCTGGTCGAGGTCCGCGGCGACACCCGCGTGGTGGTCGACGAGCACCGCCCGGTGCCGCTGTGGCAGCACATGATGGTCGGGAACCGGCTGTTCGACATGTTCGGTGAGCGGAGCACCCCCGGCGGGCCCGGTGAGGTCGTCGTCGACCCGGAGCTGGTCCGCTACACCCGCGAGATGGCCCGGCGGGACTTCACCACCTCACGAGGCTCGGACCGGGCGGGCGACCGCGGGCCGCGCGGCCGGGGTGGTCCGCAGCGCGGCCGCACCCGGGGCGGGAAGACCGACTCCACGGCCGTCGTCGGGCGGGGGCCGCGCGGGGGCGGCCCGTCGCGCGGTGGGTTCCGGCCGCCGTCGCGGGTGCAGGTGATCGACCGGCTCGACCGCGAGGGGCTGCTGCCCGCGATCACGTTCGTCTTCTCCCGCGCCGGCTGCGACGCCGCGGTCGGCCAGTGCGTGCGGGCCGGGGTGCGCCTGACCGTGCCCGAGGAGGTCGACGAGATCCGCCGGATCGTCGAGAAGCACACCGGCGACCTACCGCAGGCCGACCTCGGCGTGCTCGGGTACTGGGAGTGGCGCGAGGCCCTCGAACGCGGCGTCGCCGCCCACCACGCCGGGCTGCTGCCGGCGTTCAAGGAGACCGTCGAGGAGCTGTTCGTCGCCGGCCTGGTGCGCTGCGTGTTCGCCACCGAGACCCTGGCGCTGGGCATCAACATGCCCGCCCGCACCGTCGTGCTGGAGCGGTTGGTCAAGTACAACGGCGAGGCCCACGTCGACCTCACCCCCGGCGAGTACACCCAGCTCACCGGGCGAGCCGGGCGGCGCGGCATCGACGTCGAGGGCCACGCCGTCGTGCTGTGGGCACCCGGCATGGACCCGGAGCAGGTCGGCGGGCTGGCCTCCACCCGCACCTACCCGCTGCGCAGCTCGTTCCGGCCGGTCTACAACATGTCGGTCAACCTGGTCGGGCGCCTGGGCACCGACGCCGCCCGCGAGCTGCTGGAACGCTCCTTCGGGCAGTTCCAGGCGGACCGGTCGGTGGTCGGGCTGGCCCGGCGGATCGACCGCAACACCGAGGCCCTGGACGGCTACCGGGAGGCGATGAGCTGCCACCTCGGCGACTTCGCCGAGTACGCCGACCTGCGTAGGCGCATCGCCGACCGGGAGAAGTCGCTGCGCCGCCAGAACACCGTCGCCGCCCGCGACGAGGCCTCGGAGTCGCTGCGCGAGCTGCGCCCCGGCGACGTGATCGCGGTGCCCTCGGGCAAGCGCGCCGGGATCGCCGTGGTGCTCGACCCGGGGATCGGGGCGCTGTCGGCCGCGGGCCGCGACGCCGAGGTCCGGCCGCTGGTGTGCACCGAGGACCGCTGGGCGGGACGGTTGTCGGCGGCGGACTTCCCGGACGCGGTGGAGGTGCTGGGCCGGATCACGCTGCCGAAGCGGGTCGAGCACCGGTCCCCGCAGGTCCGCCGGGACCTGGCCTCCTCGCTGCGTGCCTCCCGGCTGGGGGAGGGGCGCGCCCTCGGGCGTCGTCGCCGGCCCGGGGTGCAGGACGACCCGGAGCTGTCGACACTGCGCCGCGCCCTGCGCGCGCACCCCTGCCACGGCTGCGACGACCGCGAGGCGCACGCCCGCTGGGCGGAGCGGCACGCGAGGCTGGAGCGGGAGACCGAGACGCTGCGGCAGAAGGTGCGGGCCACGACGCACTCGTTGGCCCGGGCGTTCGACCGGATCCGGGCGCTGCTCGCCGAGCGCGGCTACCTCGTCCCGGCAGGGGAGGCCGAGCCCGGCGAGGAGGAGATCACCGCACACGGCCGGGTCCTGGCCCGGCTGTGGGGCGAGTCGGACCTGCTGGCCGCCGAGTGCCTGCGGCACGGCGCGTGGGAGGGCCTGGAGCCCGACGAACTGGCCGCGGTGGTCTCGGCGCTGGTCTACGAGTCCCGCCGCGACGACGCACCGATGCCGCGGCTGCCCACCGGCCCGGTGTCCGACGCGCTGGAGCGGACCGTGCGGCTGTGGGAGGAGCTCGACGCCGACCAGCGCCGGCACAAGGCCGAACGCACCCGCGCACCCGACCTGGCCTTCGCCTGGCCGATGCACCGGTGGGCGCGCGGCGAGTCCCTGGCACAGGTCCTGGAGGCCGCCGAACGGAACGGGCACGAGCTGTCCGCGGGCGACTTCGTACGCTGGACCCGGCAGGTCCTCGACCTGCTCGACCAGATCGCCGGGGTCGCCGGGCGGTCGAGCGCGGTCGGCAAGGCGGCCCACCGGGCCTCCGGTGCGGTCCGGCGCGGCGTGGTCGCGGCCGGTATGCAGTAGCAGTCACGAGCAGCACCAGCAGTCACGACGGCACGACGAGAGAGACGGGCGGACGAGTAGGCGATGAACAACCCGCAGGGACCGGACCGGCATCCCGAGGATGCCGCGGAGCGGACCGGGGAGATCCCCGCCTGGGGCACGCCACCGCCCGGCGGGTGGGGCGCCGACCCCGAGACCACCGGAGCCTGGTCCCCCGACCGCGACGACCGCGACGGCTGGGCCTCCCCCGGCGCCGGCGGCGCACCCGTGCAGGGCACCGGCGGCTGGGACGCCGTCCCGCCCGCGGGCGGACGCCACGGCGGCGACACCGGCGGCTGGGCCGCCCACGACGGAGCCGCCGGGGACCC
>NZ_JAMXSG010000290.1:0-7023 GCF_024124365.1 Pseudonocardia sp. McavD-2-B | reverse complement strand
CAGCCGGGCGCCGCGCCGCAGCCGGGGCCCGGGCAGCAGGCCGGGCAGGGCCCGCAGTGGAACACCGCGTCGGGCTGGGGGCCGCCCCCGGCGGGGCTCGGCAGCGGGCCGCAGGGACGTCCGGCCCGGCCGCGTCAGGTGGTCACCGCGCTGGTCGCACTGGTCGCGGCGGCGCTGCCGTTCGTCGTCATGGGCATCGGCGCGATGTTCGCGACGATCAACGACGCGGTCCTCAACGACACCGGGCTCCCGCGTGCCGACATCGACGCCGCGCTGGCCCAGACCGGTCTGACGATGGATCAGCTCACCCAGTTCGTGCGGGTGATGGGCGGGGTCTTCCTCGTCCTGGCGCTGGTGTGGATCGCGCTGGCCGTCGTCGCGTTCCTCGGGGCCGGTGGTGCCCGGATCGCGCTGGCCGTGCTGGCCGGCGTCTACGGGATCCCGCTCCTGCTGCTCATGGCGCCGACGATCCCGCTGTTCGCGGTACTCGTCGTGGCGCTGTCCGTCGCCGGGGTCGCGCTGCTGTTCGGGCGCCCGGCGAAGGAGTGGTACGCCACCCGCAAGCTCGGGGCCGCGAGCCGGTCCTGACACCGGCTGCGAGACTGGGGATGTGAGCACCGGAAGCGCAGGGACCGCCGTGAGCAACCCGGAACCCGAGGAGTCCGCCCGCCTCTTCGAGCGGGCGACCGAGCTGATCCCCGGCGGGGTGAACTCCCCGGTACGGGCGTTCAACTCGGTCGGCGGCACCCCGCGGTTCATGGTCTCGGGTGAGGGCTGCCGCCTCACCGACGCCGACGGCGCCACCTACGTCGACCTCGTCTCCTCCTGGGGGCCGATGATCCTGGGGCACGCGCACCCGGCCGTCGTCGAGGCGGTGCGGTCCGCGGCGTCGCAGGGGCTGTCGTTCGGCACCCCGACCCCGGGCGAGATCGACCTCGCCGCCGAGATCGTCGACCGGACCCCGGTCGAGCAGGTCCGTCTGGTCAATTCGGGCACCGAGGCGACGATGAGCGCCATCCGGCTCGCCCGCGGCATCACCGGCCGCACGGTGATCGTGAAGTTCTCCGGCTGCTACCACGGCCACGTCGACGCGCTGCTCGCCGACGCCGGCTCCGGGATCGCCACCCTCGGCCTGCCGACCAGTCCGGGCGTCACCGGCGCCCAGGCCGCCGACACCGTGGTGCTGCCCTACAACGACCTCGACGCCGTCCGCCGGGTCTTCGAGCAGCGCGGCGCCGACATCGCCTGCGTGATCACCGAGGCCGCCGCGGGCAACATGGGCGTGGTACCGCCGGTCGAGGGCTTCAACGCCGGGCTGCGCGACCTGTGCCACGCGCACGGCGCGCTGCTGGTGATCGACGAGGTGATGACCGGGTTCCGCGCGTCGCGGCAGGGCTGGTTCGGCTGCGACGGCGTCGCGGGCGACCTCTACACCTTCGGCAAGGTCATGTCCGGCGGGCTGCCCGCGGCCGCGTTCGGCGGGTCGGCGCAGCACATGTCGTACCTGGCCCCGGCCGGGCCGGTCTACCAGGCGGGCACGCTGGCCGGGAACCCGGTCGCCGTCGCCGCCGGGCTCACCACGCTGCGCCACGCCGACGACGCCGCCTACGCCACCCTGCAGTCCCACGCCGACCGGATCGGCGCGCTGGTCACCGCCGCGCTGGACCGGGAGGGCGTCGCCCACACGATCCAGTACGCGGGCACCATGTTCTCCCCGTTCTTCACCGCCGACCCGGTCACCGACTACGCGGGTGCGAAGGCCGCCGAGACCTGGCGCTACCCGGCGTTCTTCCACGCGATGCTCGACCACGGCGTCTACCTGCCCCCGAGCGCCTTCGAGGGCTGGTTCGTGTCCACCGCGCTGGACGACGAGGCGTTCGAGCGGATCGAGACCGGCCTGGCCGCCGCAGCGCGGGCCGCGGCCGCCGCCACCCGTCCGGACGGGGCCTGAGCATGGGTGACCGGACCAGCCCGCCCGCATCGGGACCGGTGACCGTGGTGCACGTGCTGCGCCACGGCGAGGTGCACAACCCCGAGGGCGTCCTCTACGGCCGCATCCCCGGCTACCACCTGTCCGACCACGGCCGGGCCCAGGCCAAGACCGTCGCCGCGTACCTCGACGGCAACGACGTCGCCGCCGTCGTCGCGTCGCCGCTGCAGCGCGCCCAGGAGACCGCCCGCCCGATCGCGGACGCCCACGGCGTCGACATCCACACCGAGGAGGGCCTGATCGAGTCCGGCAACCTCTTCGAGGGCAAGCGGTTCGGAGTCGGCGACGGCGCGCTCAAGCGCCCGCAGGTGTGGCGGCTGCTGCGCGACCCGTTCACCCCGTCCTGGGGCGAGCCGTACCTCGCGATCGCGCACCGGATGCTCGGCGCCGTGCACGCCGCGCGGGCGCTCGCACCCGGCCGCGAGGTCGTGTGCGTGTCCCACCAGCTGCCGATCTGGACGCTGCGCCGCTACCTGACGGGCCGGCAGCTCTGGCACGACCCGCGCCGCCGCCAGTGCGCGCTCGCCTCGCTGACCAGCATCGAGTTCACCGGCACCCGGATGACCGGGCTGCGCTACGCCGAGCCGGCCGGCCCGAGCGGCGCGATGGTGACCGGGGCATGAGACGCCTGCTGCCCGCCCTGCTCGGGCTGCTGCTGCTCGTCGCCGGGTGCGGCGTCGGCCGCGACGCCGCGGGCGGGGGACCCGGCCAGGACTTCCAGTTCGTCGCCCCGGGCGGCCAGGTGCGCATCACCTACGACCCGCCGGAGAGCCGTCAGCCGATCACCGACCTGCGCGGCGAGAGCCTGCTCCGCGAGGGCACCCAGGTCGGCATCGGCGACTTCCCCGACACGGTGCGGGTCATCAACATCTGGGGCTCCTGGTGCGGCCCGTGCCGGACCGAGGCCCCCGAGCTGCAGGCCGTGGCCGAGGCGGCCCGGGGCAAGGCCGTCGTCCTCGGGATCGACGTCCGCGACGACCGGCAGGCCGCCCTGGACTTCGTGACCGACCGCGGCATCACCTACGACTCGATCTACGACGCGCCCGGCCGCACCCTGGCCCGGCTCGACGGCTACCCGCGCAACGTCGTGCCCTCGACGATCGTGCTCGACCGCGACGCCCGGGTGGCCGCGGTGTTCCTGGTCCCGGTCGGGAGCTCGGACCTGCTGCCGCTCATCACCCGGCTCGCCGCCGAGCCGAGGTCCGGTTCGTCCGCTGACCCCGGGTGACCGCGCGGGCGCGCCCCGCCCGGTGAACTACACGCTGTAGAACCCGCCGCGCGGCACCGCGAGCAGGGCTTCTACCCTGGGATGCGATGGACGCGACGACGACGCTGGCGATCTCCGGGCCGCTGCTGCTCGCAGTGCTGGTCTCGGTCGCCGCGGGGCTGGTGAGCTTCGCGTCGCCGTGCGTCGTCCCGCTGGTCCCCGGCTACCTCGCCTACCTCGCCGGGCTCGTCGGCGCGCAGTCCCCGCCGGTCACCCCGGCCGAGGCCACCGAGCGCGCCGCCGCCCGCCGGGGCGGGACCGCGACCGCGCCCGCGGACGGTGTGCAGGACGGCGTCGCGGGGGCCGCCGCCGTGACCGCCGCGCCGGCCCGGGACGACGCCCGCTGGCGGGTCGCCGGGGCCGCACTGCTGTTCGTCGGCGGGTTCACCGTCGTGTTCGGCGCGATCATGGTCGGCGTCGTGTGGCTGTCCGACGTCCTCATCGACAACGAGGCGCTGCTGCAGCGCATCGGCGGCGTCGTGATGATCGTGATGGGGCTGGCGTTCGCCGGTGCCATCCCCGCGCTGCAGCGCGAGTACCGCTCGCACTGGACGCCGCGGGCCGGTCTCGCGGGCGCCCCGCTGCTGGGCGCGGTCTTCGGCCTGGGCTGGGTGCCCTGCATCGGGCCGACGCTGGCCGGGGTGGTCGCCGTCGCCGCCGGTACCGGGGGCGGCTCGGTGCGCGGGATCGTGCTGATCCTGGCCTACTGCGCCGGGCTCGGTATCCCGTTCGTGCTGATCGCGCTGGGCGCGACCCGGGCGGTCCGCGCGCTGGGCTGGCTGCGCCGCCACACCCGGGCGGTGCAGATCGCCGGGGGAGTGCTGCTGGTACTCGTCGGGGCGCTGCTCGTGTCCGGTCTGTGGTCCCAGTGGCTGGTCAAGCTGCAGGTCTCGATCGCCGGATTCACCCCGCCGATCTGATGAGCTCCCCGCCCGACGCCCCGCCGCAGCCGTCCGTGTCGACACCGGACGGCGTGCCCCCGTCGTCGCCGCGGCCCGGGCCGCTCGCCCGCGCGCTGGCGTTCCTGCGCAACACCTGGCGCGGGCTGACCAGCATGCGCACCGCGCTGGTCCTGCTGTTCCTCCTCGCGCTGGCCGCGATGCCCGGGGCCCTGCTGCCGCAGCGGTCGCTGAACGCGTTCCTCGTCGAGGACTTCTACCGCGACAACCCCGCCGTCGCGCCGGTGATCGACGCGGTCGGCGGGTTCGAGGTGTTCGCGAGCCCGTGGTTCGCCGCCATCTACCTGCTGCTGATGATCTCGCTGGTCGGCTGCGTGTTCCCGCGCACCGGCGAGTACCTGCGCTCGATCCGCCAGCCCCCGGTCATGACCCCGCGCAACCTGGCACGGCTGCCGCACCACGCCGAGGGCGACACGACCGCGGGCGTCGACGACGAGCTGGCCAGGGCGCGGCGGCTGCTGCGCGGCTGGCGCACCGTGGAGCGCACCGAGGACGACGGCTCCCGCACGATCTCGGCGGAGAAGGGGTTCCTGCGCGAGACCGGCAACCTCGTCTTCCACCTCAGCCTGATCGGCATCCTGCTCGGCCTGGCCGGCGGCAAGATGTACGGCTACGAGGGCGACGTCATCGTCCGCGCCGACGGCAGCGAGTTCTGCAACAGCTCCATCCTCGGCTACGACAGCTTCCGCGCCGGGCTGCGCGTCGACGGCACCGACCTCAACAACTTCTGCGTGAAGGTCGACCGGTTCGACGGCACCTGGCTGCCGAACGGCCAGCCGTCGACCTTCGGCGCCTCGGTCGGGTTCCAGACCGGGCAGGACGTCCGCGACGGCGTCAGCACCTGGCGCCCCGACGAGATCGCGGTCAACCACCCGCTGCGCACCGACGGCGACCGGGTCTACCTGACCGGCTACGGCTACGCACCGGAGTTCACGGTGACCTGGCCGGACGGGCAGAGCCGCACCGGTGAGGTGCAGTGGCGCCCGGTCGACCAGTCCGGCACCCAGCTGTCGGAGGGGGCGACGAAGTTCGAGCGCCCCGGCATCACCGACCCGGAGCAGCGGCGCACCTCGCAGCTCGCCGTCACCGGGACGTTCGCACCGACCGGCGCGGTCGACCCCGAGGGCACGCTGGTGTCGGTGCACCCGGACCTGCGCTCGCCGACCGCCGACGTCGACGTGCTCCTCGGTGACCTCGGCATCGACGACGGCCGAGGCCAGTCGATCTTCAGCGTCGACCAGAGCAAGATCGACGACGGCGAGCTGCGCTCCGTCGCGACGGCGCGGCTCGGGATCGGCGACACCACACGGCTGCCGGACGGCACGGTCGTCCGGTTCGACGGTGTGACCCCGTGGGTGAACCTGCAGGTGGGCCACGACCCCGGCCAGTCCTGGGTGCTGGCCGCGGCGGTGCTGATGGTCGGCGGCCTCGCGCTGTCGCTGTCGGTCACGCGTCGCCGGTTCTGGGTGCGGGTGTCCCCGCGCGACGGCGGGGGCGGTCACATCGCCCTCGGTGGTCTGGCCCGGACCGACCGGGCAGGCTACGGCGAGGAGTTCGACCGGCTCGCGACCGAGCTGCTCGACCCGACGGACAAGAAGGACGGTTAACCCGAGATGCTCGTCGACCCGACCACCGCGATGTGGAGCGACCGCCTGTTCCAGGCGACGCTCGTCGTGCTGCTGCTGGCGCTGGTGTTCGCGTCGCTGGAGTACGCGGCCCGGCGCGTCGCGCGGGCCGCCGCCCGGAACGAGGAGCCCGCCCCGGTGGGGGCCGGGTCCACGGCGGTCGCGGCGCCCGAGGAGCCCCCGTCCGACGACGGCCGCCGCTCCCGTGCCGACCGCTACGGCCGGATCGGCATCTCGCTGATGGTGCTGGCGGCCCTGACCCACCTCGGGTCGATCGTGCTGCGCGGCTTCGCCGCCTACCGGTGGCCGCTGGGCAACATGTACGAGTTCACCTCGGCGCTGTGTCTGATGGCCGTCGGGGCGTGGCTGGTGCTCGTGCGCCGGCACCCGGGTCTGCGCCCGGCCGGGGTGTTCGTGCTGACGCCGGTCGTGCTGCTCATGTTCGTCACCGGCACCGTGCTCTACCTCGACGCGGCGCCGGTCGTCCCGGCCCTGCAGTCGTACTGGATCATCATCCACGTCACGACGATCACGCTGGCGTCGGGCCTGCTGCTCGTGCCCGGTGTGGCGAGCCTCCTGTTCCTGGTCAAGCGGAACGGGAAGCCGGCGTCGTGGGCCGCGAAGCTGCCGTCGGCGGAGTCGCTCGACCGGCTGGCGTACCGCGTGACGGTGCTCGCGTTCCCGCTCTACACCTTCGGCATCATCACCGGAGCGGTGTGGGCCGAGGCGGCCTGGGGCCGGTTCTGGGGCTGGGACCCGAAGGAGACCGTGGCCTTCGTCGCGTGGGTGCTCTACGCCGCCTACCTGCACGCCCGGGCCACCGCGGGGTGGAAGAACTCCGGTGCCGCGGCCTGGATCAACACGGCCGGCTTCGCCACGATCGTGTTCAACCTGTTCTTCATCAACATGGTGGTGGCCGGACTGCACTCGTACGCGGGGGTGTGAGGCGCCTCGACCACCGGGTTCCGCGCGGCTACCGTCGTTTCCCGTGAGTGAGAACGGTTCCGGCGAGCAGCCCGACGGGTCGGTGGGCCGCTACGTGCGGGAGCGCTGGGCCACGACGGAGTCCCCCGGCCGGTCCTTCGGACGGCGCAGGCGGACCGGCGGTGACGACGCTGCGGAGCCGGTTCCGGAGGCCGGCGCCACGCCGCCGCGGACCCCGTCGGCCGCCGAACGCGCCGC
>NZ_JAMXSG010000028.1:0-32242 GCF_024124365.1 Pseudonocardia sp. McavD-2-B | reverse complement strand
GCGGTGCCCGGTGCGGCCGTCGCCAGCGTCGCGAAGGCCCTGGCCAGCCCGGCCGGGGTGGTGCCGAACAGCGGGGCGCCGCAGCCGTCGACGGTGGTGACGCCGACCGGCGCCCCGGTCAGCTCGGCGACGGTCTCCCGGACCAGCCGCTGCAGCGGGTGCGCGGGGTCGCGGTAGCCGGCCGTCGGCCACCCCGCGGCCACGCAGGCGGCGAGCATCGCGGCGTGCTTGCCCGAGCAGTTCTGCAGCACCGGCGACGGTCCCGCCCCCGCCGCACGGACGGCCGCCGCGGCCGCCGGCTCCAGCGGCAGGTCCGGGGTGTTGTCCAGGTCGGCCTCGTCGAGCCCGGCACCGGTGAGGATGCGCCGGACGCCGTCGACGTGGCCGGGCTCGCCGGAGTGCGAGGCACAGGCCAGCGCGAGCAGCTCGCCGTCGAGGTCCAGCCCGGCCCGCAGCATCGCCACCGCCTGCACCGGCTTGAGCGCCGAGCGCGGCAGGAACGCCACGTCCGGGTCGCCGGAGCCGGTCACGGTGCCGCCGGGGCGGTGCACCGCGACGGTGCCCAGGTGCACCGACTCCACCGTGCCCTCCCGCTCCACGACGGCCAGCGGGACGGCGGCCGCGAGGACGGGCGGGACGGTCGGCGCGGTGACGGGTCCGGGGGTGCTCACCGGCCCGACGCTACGTCCCGCACCGTGGGCGCAGCCGTCGGCCTCAGGCGGGAACCGGTGCCGGGCCGAGCCCGAGCGCCCGCTCCAGCTCCGGAGACGGGTGGACCGGTACCGGGCCGTAGGCGTTGCCGCGGGCGGAGCGCCGGCGCACCGCGGGCACCCGCATCAGCAGCCGGACGAACGCCGGCGGGGTGATGGTGCGCCCGCGCTCGCGGGCCCGTGCCACCCCGCGCTCGATGCGGACCTGCTGGGCCTGCACGGACACGATCGCGGGCTCCCGCTCGGCCTGGACCGCGGCGAGCGTCGCGGTGCCGACCGTGCCCGCCCGCAGTGCGGGGACCAGGTGGTTCGCCGCGGCGAGCGCATCCTGCAGGGCCATCAGGATCCCGTTGCCGCCGACCGGGGAGATGACGTGCGCGGCGTCGCCGATCAGCAGCAGCCCCGGTCGGTGCCAGGTCGGGACGCGCGAGATGTCGACCGACAGGAGCGTCGCCTGGTTGAGATCGGTGAGCAGCCCGACCCGGTCGGCGAGCCACGGCACGCGCTCGGCCACCTCGCGCCGCACGTACTCCACGCCTGCCTCGCGCAGCGCCGGGTAGCCGCCCTTGGGCAACGACAGTCCGACCTGCCAGCGGCCCGGGCCGCCGAGCAGCCCGACGTAGTGGCGGGTGCCCAGGAACAGGTCGACGTCGGCGTCCGGCGGGTCACCGTCGCGGTGGGGGAGCGCGAACCACAGCAGGTCGGTCGTCGCGCCCTGCGACCGTGCGGTCAGCCCGGCCAGCGACCGGATCCTGGAGAACCGGCCGTCGGCGGCGACGACCAGGCCCGCCGCGAGCTCCTCGCCGGACCGCAGCCGCACCCCGCGCACCGGGTCGTCGGCGGTGCCCGCCCCGAGCAGTCCGGTGACGGCGGCCCCGGTGCGCAGCTCGAAGGCCGGCAGCGCGGCGGCCTCCGCGGCGAGGAAGTCCAGGAAGCGGGCCTGCGGCATCAGGGCCACGTAGTCGTACGGGGTGTCGAGCAGGCCGTAGTCGGTGGTGGTCACCACGCCCCTCGGCGTGCGGAACCGGAACTGACGGGCCGGCACGTGGGGCAGCGCGAGCAGCCGGTCGGTCAGCCCGAGGCGGTCGAGCAGCTCCAGGGTCCACGGGTGCAGGGAGTCGCCGCGGAAGTCGCGGTCGAAGTCCCGGTGGCGTTCGAGCAGCGTCACCGGCAGGCCCGCCCGGGCCAGCAGGTAGGCGAGCAGCATGCCGCCGGGGCCACCGCCCGCGACGATCGTCCGTTCCGCGGTCACCCGACCATGTTAGCTCGCCGAACGAGTGTCTTGTCCATCGAGAGAGTTGAACTGGGGGAGCGGTCGGCGGCACAGGAAGGTGCGGGCGGGCGGCGGGTTGCGCCACTCGGTCGCGGTCTCCACGACCTCGTCGAAGTGGGTGTCGAGCAGGTCGCGCAGCACCCGCACCCGGTTCGGCAGCGCCATCCAGGTGATGATCATGCTCATCACCCCGCCCGGGACCAGCCGGCGCGCGATCGTGCCCATGACCTGCAGGCGCAGGGTCTGCGGGAACACCGCCCACGGCAGGGTCGAGACGAACGCGTCGACCTCGGTGATGCCGGCCTCGTCGAGGATCCGGTCCAGGTCGGCGACGTCGCCCTGCACGACCTCCAGCCACGGCTTGTGCCGGCGCAGGTGCGCGACCAGCTCGGAGTCGATCTCGATCGCGAGGTAGCGCGCGTGCGGCCCGAGCCGCTCGCGGATCGGCTCGGCGAGCACCCCCGGTCCGGCGCCGAGTTCGACGACGACGCCGTTCGTCCCGCGCGGGACGACGGCGGCGAGCTGGCGGCACAGCCGCCGTCCGGTGAGGAACGGGGTCGCGAGCTGGTCCATCTTCGAGAACGAGCGTTTGAGGAAGACGGCGTGGTCGGGTCGGGCCATGGGGTCCATCGTGGCGGGCGCGGGCTCCGCGGTCATGTCGGGGCGACCCGGGTCACCCGCCGCGGCCGCGACGATCGTGCGTCCTCCGGCGCCGCACCCGTCGAGCGCGACGCCGGGGGCGTCCGTGCACGCTGTACGTGTCCCGACACCGAAGGAGAGGTACCGCTGTGCCCGCACCGACCACAGAGACCCCCGCGACCCCCGCGACCGTCACGTCCGTCCGCCCGCCCTTCCACCTGGCGATCCCGGTGGACGACATCGAGGCGGCCCGGGAGTTCTACGGCACGCTGCTCGGCTTCGGCCGCGGCCGCTCCGCCGAGCGCTGGACGGACTGGAACGTCGCCGGGCACCAGGTCGTCACCCACCAGGTCGGCGAGCCGTCGGACACCCCGCGCGCCGGCGTGGCCGGGAGCAACCCCGTCGACGGCCACGACGTGCCGGTCCCGCACTTCGGCCTGGTCCTGAGCGTCCCGGAGTTCCGGGCGCTGGCCGAGCGGCTCACCGCCGCGGGCACCGACTTCGTCATCGAGCCCTACGTGCGGTTCGAGGGCGAGCCGGGGGAGCAGTGGACGATGTTCTTCCTCGACCCCGCGGGCAACGCGCTCGAGTTCAAGGCCTTCGCCGACCTCGGGCAGCTCTTCGCCGTCTGAGGTCGGGGAGGCTCCTCCCGCTCAGGACGCGCGGGCGGGGGACGGGGCCGCGGGGAACAGCGCCGCGACCCGTGCCGCCGAGGCACGGGCCCGCGCCGTCGTCCCCAGCACTCCGAGCACCACGACCGCCACCGTCAGCGGCGTCACGACCGCCCACGCCGTTGCGACCCCGGCGGCGGTGCTCGCCGCGGTGGCGACCACGGTCCCGCTGACCGCGACGCCGAACGACTGCCCGGCCTGCCTGCTCGTCGAGGCCACCGCGGCGGCGACCCCGGCCCGCTCCGGCGGCATCCCGTTCACCGCGGTGTTCGTGATCGGCGGGTTGAGCAGGGCGAACCCGCAGCCGAACACCCCGTGCGCGAGCAGGATCAGCCACAGCGGCGTCGTCGGGGAGAGCTGGGAGAAGGTGAGCGCGACCAGCACCATCGCGCTCCCGCCCAGCACCAGCGGCAGGCGTGCCCCGCGGGCGGCGACCATCCGCCCGGACAGCGGCGCGACCACCGTGGTGGCGACGGCGGCCGGCAGCAGGGTCAGACCGGCCTGCAGCGCACCGAGCCCGCGGACGTCCTGCAGGTAGAGCGCGGACAGGAACAGCAGCGAGCCGAACGCCGCGAACGCGCAGACCGCGATCACCGTCGCCGAGGCGAACGGGGCGCTCCGGAAGAACCGCAGCTCCACCAGCGGTTCGGGGTGGCGCCGCTCCCAGACGACCAGGGAGACCAGCGCGACGACGGCCAGCACCGCCAGCCCGAGCACCCCCGCCGACGACCAGCCCAGCCGCGGCCCCTCGATCACCGCTGCCACCGTCGACCCGAGCAGCGCCACCACGAGCAGCTGCCCCACCGGGTCGGCCCGCCGCGGACGGGCGGCCCGCGACTCCGGGACGAGCCGCGCCGTCAGGATCCAGGCCGCCAGCACGACGGGGATGTTCACCCAGAAGATCGCCCGCCAGCCGACGGTGTCCACGAGCAGCCCGCCGAGCACCGGGCCGACGCCGAGCGAGATGCCGACCATCGCGCCCCACACCCCGATCGCGCGGGCCCGCTCGCGGACGTCGGTGAAGACGTTGGTGATGATCGACATGGCGACCGGGTTGAGCATCGCGCCGCCGAGCGCCTGGACCACCCGTGCCCCGATCAGCCAGCCGACCGTCGGGGCCAGGCTGCACAGCAGCGACCCGACCCCGAACAGGACGAGCCCGGTCTGGAAGACGCGGCGGCGCCCGACCCGGTCGGCCGTCGCACCGGCCAGCATCAGGAAGCAGGCCAGCACCACGGTGTAGGCGTCGACGGTCCACTGCAGCTCGGTGATCGAGGCGCGCAGGTCGGTGACCAGGGCGGGGAGCGCCACGTTGATGATCGTGACGTCCATCGAGACGATCAGGATGCTGGTGCACAGCACGGCCAGGATCAGCAGCCGGTGCCGCCGCCCCGCGGGACCGGCCGGCACGACGACGTCGTTTCCCACGGCATCTCCTTGTCCGGAGCTAACGAACCGGTGTCGACCCTAGCCCGCCTCGCGGCGCAGGGTCCGGCGACGGCGACCGGGCGCACCCACCGGCCCCGGCGGGTGGGTGACGGCGTGCCGGGCTCCAGGCGTCCACAGGTGGGCGGTGCAGAACTCGGCGAGCGGGTCGACCGCGGCGTCGACCACCGTGAGGTGGCCGGAGCGAGGCTTCCGCCCCGGACGTGCCGGACGGTCCGCCCGGTGCCCCCGCGACGGATGACGTAGATCGGGCCGGGGTGGGTGACGCCCGCCGGCCGGGTCGGCATGCTGTCGGCAGGGGCGTGGGCGCGGGAGGAGCATCGATGGTGGAGGCGGGGCCGTTCGTGTCCTGGTCCACGCTGGCGCGCCACGCCCCGGACGGTCTGGCGGTCGTGGACCCGGACGGTCTGTTCCTTCAGCTGAACGACGCTGCGGTCGTCCTGTGCGCCCGCCCCCTCGACGATCTGATCGGGATGCCGGCGCCCTTCGAGCTCTCACGGAACCCACAGGTCGATCCCCTCGCCCTCCTCGACGAGGGCGGGACGGAGCAGGTCTGCCTGTGGGCTCCGGTCGCGGGGGTGCGTCGGGAGTTCGCCTACCGCACGCGACCGCTGCCCGACCACTCCGGGCTCACCGTCGTGACCTTCCGGGACGTGGGCGAGGAGCGCCACCGGCAGCGGCGGGTGACCGCCATCGCCCGTGCCTCGGCGACGCTCGCCTCCGAGGGGTCGATCACCGCCACCCTGGACGCCCTCGCCCGGGAGGTGCTCCAGGCCGATGCGCTGGCCGGGGTGCAGATCCTGACCCTGGACCGGTCGGGCGAGGCTCTCCGGATCATGGGCTCGGCCGGCTTCCGGCGCTGGCCGGACTTCTTCGAACGCCTCGTGCAGTGCCGGGAGCGCGGCGCCGGACTGCGGATGCTGGACGCGTTCGAGCAGCGCGAGCCCGTGGTCGTCGCCGACCGCTGGGAGTCCATCCAGGAGGACCCGGCCTGGCAGCCCCTGCACGAGTATCTCGGGGAGCTCGACTGGAACTGGTTCGCCAGCGTCCCGCTCCTGGTCCGGGGTCGCTCGGCGGGCATCCTCAACGCCTTCTTCGCCCCGGGACAGGTCGTCGGCGGTCGCGCGGTCGAGTTCCTCGAGGCGATGGCGGAACAGGCCGCGGTGGCGGTGGACTACGCCTCGCTGCTGCAGAACGAGCGGGAGCTGGCCCGGCGCGGGGAACGCCAGAAGCTGGCGCGCGACCTGCACGACTCCATCGTGCAGCAGGTGTTCTCGATCGGGATGCAGGCCAAGTCGATGGCCGTCCTCGGCGGACGTGGCGACACCGTGTCCGCGGACAGCGTGCGCCGGATCGCCGACGAGGTGGGCCTGCTCGCCCGCACGGTCCTGGCGGACCTGCGAGCGATGGTGCACGAGCTGCGGCCCTCGGCCCCGCCGCAGCCGGGGTTGGAGGAGGCGGTCCGGGCCCTCGTGGAGAGCAGCACCAACCGGACCGGGCTGCGCTTCAGCCTCAGGATCCAGCAGGGACTGGCCAGGGTGCCGCCCGAGATGGCCGAGGACGTCTACCGCATCCTCGCCGAGGCCGTCCACAACGTCGTCAAGCACGCGAAGGCGGGCCGCGTGACGATCCGGATGGGCGTGCGCGACCACACGCTGACGATCACGGTGGCCGACGACGGCCGCGGCCTCGGGGCGGGTCGTGCCGGCGGCGACGAGCTCGGCGGCGACGAGCTGGGCGGCGGTTACGGCCTGACGAGTATGCGCGAGCGCGCGGAACGCTGGGGCGGCACCGTGTGCGTCCGGCCCCGGAAGGCCGGTGGCACCGCGGTGAGCGCCGTCCTGCCCCTGACGCCGAGCGACGAGGAGGGCGTCCCGGCGACGCCCGTGGACCGAGGGAACGAGGCCAGACCATGAACGCTCTCGACGGCACGACCGCGGACCGGCCCGAGGTGGTGACCCGGGTCCGGGTCCTCATCGTCGACGACCACGCCGTGGTGCGGCGGGGGATCCGGGCCTACCTGGAGGTCCTCGACGACCTCGAGGTCGCCGCGGAGGCGGCGGACGGTCAGGAGGCACTCGAGGGTCTGGAGTCGATGGCGGCGCACTCCGAGCTGCCCGACGTGGTCCTGATCGACCTCCTGATGCCCAGGATGGACGGGGTGGTCGCGACCTCGCGGATCACCGAGCGGTTCCCCGGGGTGCGCGTGGTGGTGCTGACCAGCTTCGGCGAGATGGAACGGGTGCACGCCGCGCTCGCGAACGGTGCGTCCGGCTACCTGCTCAAGGACGCGGAGCCGGGCGAGGTGGTCGCCGCGATCCGGGCGGCGGCGAAGGGGGACGTCTTCCTCGACCCGGCCGTCGCGCGGCAGTTGACCCGGGAGATCGTCGCGCCGCCGACCGGCATCAGTGCGCTGACCGGCCGGGAGCGGGACGTGCTCATCCTGGTGGCGCAGGGCCACTCCAACCAGGCGATCGCCGACGAGCTGGTCATCAGCGAGCGGACGGCACGCACCCACGTGAGCAACGTGCTGCGCAAACTGCAGTTGACCTCGCGGACCCAGGCTGCGCTGATCGCCGTCCGGCAGGGTCTGCTGCCGCCCCAGGCCTGACGCCCGTCGCAGGAGGTCCGGCCCCCTCGCCCGATGCCCGGTTCGGGGACGGCCACCTGGACGGGCACGAGGACGCCGGCCACGGGTGACCGGGGCCGGCGTCCTCACGACCAGGATCAGCCCGTGGCTGCGGTGCGCCACCCCGTCTGGTAGGTCTCGCGGGCCATGGCCGCGTAGGGGGCGGGGCTGACGATCGCGCGGACGGCGAGCTGCTCGTGCGGCTGCACCGTGGTCTTGCCCGAGCCGCCGTCCGGCTCGCCCCAGATCACCGAGACCTCGGCGCCCAGCGGGACGTCCGGGTTGACGGTGGCCAGCGAGAGGGCCTTGCGCTCGTTGGCGCTGTAGCCGGTGAACAGCGAGAGACCGACGGTGTTGCCGTCGGCGTCGGTGACGGCGTCGTAGTTCGAGGAGCCGTAGTTGGCGTTGGGCAGGTCGAAGAACTGGTAGCCGGGTCCCTCGGTGACCGGTGAGGCGAGGAGCCTCGCGACGTCCTCGGTGTTCCACTCGAGGGTGACCTTGCGGCGCTGGGTGGCGGGGTCGACGGCCTCCAGCGCGCTGCGGCCGATGAAGTCGTGGTCGAACTTCACGAATCCGCCGTAGCCGAGCTCCCAGGGGTTGAGGTAGTAGTCCTCGATCCGGTCGGAGACGAAGCTGCCCGCGAGGGCGTTGATGGCCTCGTAGCTGTTCGGACCGAGCCACTCGCGGTAGGGCCGCAGCTCCTCGCTGGTGTAGACGGCGGGCAGCGGCGAGGGGATCCATCCGGACTCGAGTGTGTTGCACGAGTAGGCGCGTGCCCCGGCGGGCTCGATGCCGAACTCGCGACCGGCCTCGAGGATGGCGTCGCGGACCTTGTCGTAGGTGCCGTACGGGCCCCAGATCTCCAGGCCGGGCGCGCCGGCCATGCCGTGGCGGAGGGTGCGGATGCGCTCCCCGGCGATGGTCATGTAGCCCATCCTGAAGAACGTGACCTGCTCGACGGGGCCGCCGTTGACCTTCTCGATGACCTCCCAGGCGCGGGGGCCCTGGATCTGGAAGCGCCACACGTCGCGGGTGACCTGCTTGCCGTAGGGCCGCGACGGCGAGCGGTCGTCGTAGCGGACCTCGACGTCGTAGCTCTCGCCCTGGAACTGCAGCCAGGTCGCCACCGGCGCGCGCCCGACGAAGACGAACTCCTCCTCGTCGAGGCGGAACAGGATGCCGTCGCCGATCACGCCGCCTTCGGGGGAGACCGGCACGAACTGCTTGGCGGAGTCGACCGGGAACGTCGCGGTGGAGTTGACCCCGGTGTCGGTGAAGAGCTTCAGGGCGTCCGGTCCGGAGACCCAGAGGTTGACCATGTGGTGCGACTGGTCGAAGAGCACCGCGGTGTTCTGCCAGGCGGTGACCTCGCGGCGGAAGTTGGTGAACTCGGCCGGCACGACCGGGTAGATGTAGGCACCCAGCTGGGAGTTGCGGAGCAGCTCGACGGTGCTCCCGGACCGGTCCAGCACTTCCTGGAGATTCTTGGCGCTCATCTGCCACCCGTTCTGGTCTCGGTTGTGTTCTGCGCTGACACACGGCCGGACATGGGGGTCGACGGCCATCGTCGCCCACGCTAGGGAGGCCGGAGGGCCCGGCGGCACCGTGGAATGGCGGGAGCCGCACGGCCGGGACGGGCCGGTGCGTCTACGTCATGTGTCCCGGACGGGTCTCGACAAGCGGGCGATGGCCTGTGCGGGTCGCCGTCCTAGCGTCGGAGGGGACCGTACGGCGCGACTGCGGCGCGGGCCCGAGCCAGGGAGCATGACATGACGAGCCAGAGCAGGCCGGAGCTGCCGGGGACCTATGTCTTCGACGGGCCGACCAGCCGTCGCGGTCGCCACATGAACAAGCTGTTCATGTCGCTGGTGAGCGGGACCGCCCGCAGCGAGTTCGTCGCCGACGAGGCCGCGTACTGCGCGCGCTACGCGCTGTCCGACGAGCAGACGACCGCCGTCCTGGAGCGGGACTGGCAGGCGATGCTCGACCTGGGCGGCAGCATCTTCTACGTCTACAAGCTTGCCATGATGGACGGGCTGTCCATGCAGTACCTCGGCGGTGTGTTCACCGGGATGTCCGAGGACGAGTTCAAGGCCGCGATGCTGGCCGGAGGGCGCACCGATGTCTGAGGTGATCTGGGGGCTGGCCACGTCGCACGTCCCGTCGATCGGCGCGGCGATGGACCGCGGGCTGACCGACCAGCCGGTGTGGGCGCCGCTGTTCGAGGGCTACCGGCCCGCCCGCGAGTGGCTGGCGCAGCACACCCCCGACGTGGCGATCCTCGTCTACAACGACCACGCCAACGGGGTGGACCTGGACATCGTGCCGACCTTCGCGATCGGCACCGCCGAGCGGTACCGGGTGGCGGACGAGGGCTTCGGCAGGCGCGCCGTCCCGGACGTCGTCGGTGACCCGGACCTGTCGTTCCATCTCCTGCAGAGCCTGGTCGACGACGGCTTCGACATGACCGTCTTCCAGGAGCTGGACGTCGATCACGGCTTCACCGTGCCGCTGTCGGTCTGGACGCCCGAACCCGGTGACGCCTGGCCCTGCCCGGTCATCCCGATCATGGTCAACGTCATCCGCTACCCGCAGCCCACCGCCGCCCGGTGCTACGCCCTGGGCCGGGCCCTCGGGCGGGCGATCGCGAGCTACGACGGCGTCGGCACGGTCGGGATCCTCGGCACCGGTGGCATGTCCCACCAGCTGGCGGGCGCGCGCGCCGGGTTCATCAACCCGACGTTCGACCACATGTTCCTCGAGGCGATCGAGCACGAGCCGGAGAAGCTCGCGCAGCTCACCCGCGAGGAGCTGATCCGCGAGGCGGGGTCGGAGGGCATCGAGCTGATCATGTGGCTGGTCATGCGCGGCGCGCTGCACGAGCGGGTCCGCACGGTCCACTCCGCGTACCACGTCCCGGCCTCGAACACCGCCGCGGGACTGGCGCTGTTCGACAACCGGGCCTGACCGCCCGGCCGGGTCCGGCCACCAGGAGGAGCCGTGTCGATCGAGCTGCCCGACCGTGCGCCCGTGTCCCGCGCGGCGTCGCCGCGCACGGACCGGTGCCTGGTGATGGGCGTCCTCAACGTCACCCCGGACTCGTTCTCCGACGGCGGGCGCTACGACCGGACCGCCGACGCCGTCGCCCACGGCGCGCTGATGTGGGAGTCGGGTGCCGACTACGTCGACGTCGGCGGGGAGTCCACCCGGCCCGGCGCGGAGCGCGTGCCGGTCGACGAGGAGCTCCGTCGGGTCGTACCGGTCGTGGAGCGGCTGGCAGCGGCGGGCGTCGCGGTCAGCATCGACACCACCCGGGCCGCCGTGGCCGAGGCCGCCGTGTCCGCGGGGGCGGTGCTGGTCAACGACGTCAGCGGAGGCCTCGCCGATCCCGCCATGGCCGGGGTCGTCGCCGCGGCCGGGGTGCCGTGGGTGCTCAACCACTCCCGCGGCGGCAGCCGGGACATGTACGCGGCGGCGGTCTACCGCGACGTGGTGCGCGAGGTCGCGGACGAGCTCCGGATGCGGATCGACGACGCCGTCGAGGCCGGTGTCGACCCGGACCGGCTCGTGCTCGACCCGGGGCTGGGGTTCGCCAAGCTCACCGAGCACAACTGGACCCTGCTGGCTCGCCTCGACGAGCTGCAGGAGCTCGGCTTCCCGGTCCTGGTCGGCTCCTCACGCAAGCGCTTCCTGGCCGACGTGCTTACGGGTGGGCGCGCCGAGGGCCCGGCGCGGCTCCGGGACGCCGCGACGGTCGCGACCACGGTGCTGGCGGCCCGGTCGGGTGCCTGGGGGGTGCGGGTCCACGACGTGGCGGCGTCGGCGGATGCGGTGCGCGTCGTCGGCCGCGCGTCCGCGACGCTCTCACGGCGCTGACCGGGCGGTGTCCGGGGCGACCCGCCGGACTCCGTCGAACCGGGTGCCGGTCCCGGCGACGAGGTCGTCGAACCGTCCCCGGGGCGCGGGTGCCTCGGGCATCGTGGGTCCTTCCCCAGATGGGGCACCCGCGATCCTGCCCGGCCCACGGGACATCGGGATCGGCGCCCGGTCGGCCACCGCCGGGCCGTGCGTCGCGCCCCGGGCAGGACATCCGACGTGGTCGCGCCGGGTCTACGTCACTTGTCCCGGTCGATCCGCGACGGCCGGCGATGCCCGGTCCGGTCATCCGCGTGATCCCTGGTGACGGGCTCGTTCCCTAGCGTCGTAGTAGGTCCGCACGACCCGGACCGGTGGCGCTGCCCGAGGTGGTCTCGCAGGCGGTGCACCGAACCAGGCCACCCAGGAGAGGTTCATACACGATCATGACGTCCGAGAGTCTTGCGGCGGCCCTCGCCCGCGTCGGGAACCCTGTCGAGCTGCTGCGCAACACCGCGGCCCGCGCGCACACGTTCCCGGTCGCCCCGGAGTTCAGCAACTGGCGTTCCGAGCAGCGGGCCTGGGCGGAGTCGTGCGCGCTGCTCGACCAGTCGCACCACATGACCGACCTGTTCCTCGAGGGTCCGGACGCGCTGCGGCTGCTCAGCGACCTGGCGGTCAACACCTTCGCGAACTTCGGGGTGAACAGGGCCAAGCAGTTCGTGGCGGTGAACCCGAGCGGGCAGCTGATCGGCGACGCGATCCTGTTCCACCTGGAGGAGGAGCTGTTCGACCTCGTCGGCCACCCGATGGTCATCGACTGGGTGCTGTTCCACCTCGAGCGCGGTGACTACGAGGTGACCGCCGAGCGGGACGACAACTCCGCCGTGCGCACGGACGGCCCGCCGAGGTTCTACCGCTACGAGCTGCAGGGCCCCACGGCGGCGGCGGTGCTCGAGCAGGCCACCGGCGCCGCGCTGCCCGACACGAAGTTCTTCCACATGGCCGACTTCACCATCGCGGGCCACGCCGTGCGCGGGCTGCGTCACGGCATGGCGGGCCAGCCCGGGTTCGAGCTGTTCGGACCGTGGGCCGACGGCGAGGCCGTCCTCGCCGCGCTGCTCGAGGCGGGCGAGGACCACGCGCTGGTCCGGGCCGGGGCGAAGGCCTACTCGACGGCCAACCTGGAGTCCGGCTGGGTGCCCGCGCCGATCCCGGCGATCTTCGGGGACGACCCGCTGCTCCAGGCCTACCGCGAGTGGCTGCCCGCGTCCGCCGTGGGTGCCATCGGCGGCAGCGTCGACTCCGACGACATCGCCGACTACTACCTGACGCCCTACGACATCGGCTACGACCGCAACGTCAAGTTCGACCACGAGTTCGTCGGTCGCGCAGCCCTCGAGGAGCTGGCGACGAACCCGCCGCGCACCAAGGTCACGCTCGTCTGGGACAACGACGACGTCACCGCCGCGATCGGCTCGCTGCTCGGCAAGGGGCCCGGCGCCAAGTACCTCGACCTGCCGAAGATCCGCTACGCGCTGCACCAGGAGGACAAGGTCCTGCGCGACGGGAAGCAGGTCGGCATCTCGCTGGACTGCGGCTACATCGCCAATGAGCGCGCCATGGTCTCGCTGGCGACCCTGGACAAGGAGCACGCCGAGCCCGGCACCGAGGTCACCGTCGTCTGGGGTGAGGAGCCCAACTCGGCGAAGCCGCAGGTCGAGGAGCACACGACCTGGACGGTCCGGGCCACCGTCGCGCCGGTGCCGTTCGTCCGGTTCGCACGCAACGACTACCGGAGCACGTGATGACCTCGGTACAGAATGAGCGGACCCCCGCGGCCGGGCGTCCGACGGGCAGACAGGCCCTCGCCCGTGCCCTGCGCGACGCGACCTACGAGATCCTCCCCTTCAGGAGCGCCGAGGAGAAGGTGCTCGCCCACGTCCCCACCGACGTCGCGCTCACCGTCACCACCACCGAGGCCAAGGGGCTCGGCCCGACGATCGACCTCGCGGTGAGGCTCGGCGAGGCCGGCTACCGGGCCGCTCCGCACCTGGCCGCCCGGCAGGTCAGGGACCGGGCGCACCTCGAGGACCTCGTCGCGCGGCTGCGCGAGGCGGGCACCGACAGCGTGTTCGTCATCGGCGGCGACGCGGCCGAGGCGGGGGAGTACCCCGACGCGCTGAGCCTGTTGCAGGCGCTGAAGGAGATCGGGCACCCGTTCTCCACCGTCGGGATCGGCGGCTACCCCGAAGGGCACGGGAAGATCAGCGACGAGCTGATCGAGGCGGCTCTGAAGGCCAAGGCGCCGCACGCCACCCAGGTCATCACCCAGCTGTGCTTCGACGGCGACACCACCGTCGACTGGGCCCGCACGGTCGCCGCCGACGGTGTCGGCCTGCCGATCCGCGTCGGCATCCCCGGCGCCGTCAGCAGGCAGAAGCTGATCCGGGTCTCGGCGGGCCTCGGCCTGGGCCAGTCCGCGAAGTTCCTGAGCAAGCAGCAGAACATGCTGTGGCGGTTCTTCCTGCCCGGCGGCTACAGCCCGAACAAGCTCGTCGAGCGGCTCACCCCGGCGTTCGCCCGGCCGGACAACAACCTGGCCGGCTTCCACGTCTTCACCTTCAACGACCTGGACAGCACCGAGGCCTGGCGGCAGCGCTGGCTGGCCACGCTCTCCTGACCCGTCCACGCCACCCGAGGAGTCCTGCAGCGATGAGTGCCCAGGTGATCGACGGGCGTGCCTGCGCCCGCGCCCTCAAGGAGAGCCTGGAGGTGGACGTCGCACGCCTCCGCCACGAGGGCCTCGGTATCGGGCTGGCCACCGTCGTGATCGGTGACGAGTACAGCTCCGGCGCCTACGAGCGGCGCCTGCGCCGGCTGGCGGACGAGCTGGGCGTGACCTACTCGCCGCAGACGCTGCCCGGCGACACCGATCAGGAGGCGCTGCTCACCCGGATCGGCGAGCTCAACGCCGACCCCGCGGTGTCCGGCATCCTGGTCCTGCGCCCGCTGCCGTCACACATCGACGAGGCCGCCGTCTTCCGGGCCATCGACCCGATGAAGGACGTCGAAGCGGTCCACCCGGAGAACGCCGGGCTGCTCGCCCTCGGCGTCCCACGGTTCGTGCCCTCCACGGCCGCGTCCTGCTTCCACCTGCTCGACACCTGGCTCGACTCCGTCGGCGAGGACCGTGCCGACTTCTATCACCGCGCGAACATCGTGGTGGTGGGCCGTTCGAACAACGTGGGCAAACCCGCGATCTCGCTCGGCTACGAGCGCCAGGCCACCGTGCAGTCCGTCGACGAGTGGGCCGACCGCACCACCGGGATCGGCCGGTACACCCGGTGGGCGGACGTCCTGATCGTCGCCGCGGGCAAGGCCGGGCTGATCAGGGCCGAGCACGTCGGCGAGAACGCCGTGGTCATCGACGTCGGCATCAACGCCGCCACCGGACCGGACGGCAGGGTGCACATGGTCGGCGACGTGGACCACGACGCCGTCGCCCCGCGTGTCCGCGCCCTCACCCCGGTGCCGGGCGGTGTCGGCCCGGTCACCGACGTCTGGCTGCTCCGCAACACCGTCATCGCGGCCCGCCTGCTCGCGGGCCGGCCGATCGACCTGGCCCGGCCGTCCCTGCCGACGCCGGCGCGCGTACTCCTGGAGGCATCGTGACCCCGCCCCTGGGCGCCCAGCACGGCGCTCTGCTGCTGTCCTGCCCCGACGCACCCGGCATCGTGCACGCCGTCACCGGCCTGCTCGCCGAGGAGCGGTGCACCATCGTGCAGAGCGCGCAGTTCGGCAGCTCGACGAGCGGCACCTTCTTCATGCGGGTCGAGTTCGCCCGCATCGACGGCTCCCCGCTGGACCTCGACGCCCTGGGCCGCCGCGTCGGGTCGCTGGCCGAGCGGTTCGACATGACCTGGCAGCTCGCCGACGCCGCCCGGCGGCAGCGGGTCGTCATCATGGTCAGCAGGTTCGCGCACTGTCTGAACGACCTGCTGTTCCGCAACTCCATCGGCGAGCTGAACCTCGACGTCGTCGCGGTCGTGTCCAACCACCCCGATCTCGGCCGGATCGCGGACAGCTTCGGGGTGCCCTTCCGCCACATCCCGGTGACCGGGGAGACGAAGGCCGAGGCCGAGGCCGAGCTGGTCAAGCTCGTCCGGAGCGAGGACGTCGATCTCGTCGTCCTCGCCCGCTACATGCAGATCCTGTCCGACGACCTGTGCACGCAGCTCGACGGCAAGGCCATCAACATCCACCACTCGATGCTGCCGAGCTTCAAGGGCGCCAAGCCCTACCACCAGGCGCACGCCCGCGGCGTGAAGTTCATCGGCGCCACCGCGCACTACGTGACCGCGGACCTGGATGAGGGCCCGATCATCGAGCAGGAGCTCATCCGGGTCGACCACTCGCTGAGCCCCGACCAGCTCGCCGCCCGCGGTCGTGAGGCCGAGAGCCGGGCCCTGGCCCGCGCGGTGCGGTGGCACACCGAGAACCGGATCGCCGTGATCGGCAACAGGACGGTCGTGTTCTCGTGACCTCCGGGGACCTGGCAGACACCACGATCGGCGGGTTCCTCGACTCCCTCGCCGCCCGCGCGCCCGCCCCGGGCGGCGGAGCGACGGCCGCGCTGCACGCCGCGCAGGCCGCGGCACTGATCAGCATGGTCGCCCGCTACACGAGCGGCCCGGCCTGCGCCGACCACGCCGACCTGGTCTCCAGGATCCTCGAGGACGCCGAGGCCGACCGCGCCGTGGCCCTCGCGCTCGCCGACGCCGACGCCGACGCGTTCACCGCGGTCACCGAGGCGTACGCCCTGCCGCGCGGCACTGACGACGAGCAGGCCCGCCGCAGCGAGGCGATCGCCGACGCGCTGGTCGGCGCCGCCGGCCCGCCCGCGGACGTCATCCGCACCGCCGTCGCGCTGGTCGCCCTGGCCGAGGCCCTGCTACCGGTGGCGAACCGCAACGTCGTCACTGACGTCGCCGCGGCCACCGAGGCGGCCCGGGCCGCCGCCACCACGGCCCGGCTCAACGTGGAGATCAACCTCGGCGGCATCCGGGACGAGAAGGTCCGCACCGAGCTGGTCGGCATCGCCGATCGGGTGCCTGAAGTCGTCGACCGGGCGGCCGCCGTCGAGCTGCGCGTGCGCGCCCTTCTCCGCTGACCCGGTGGCAGCTCGTCGAGGGAGCGCCGGTGCGTGGTAGGTGGCCACGCCGGCGGAACGAGGGGAGTCGACAACGATGTCAGAGCGCAGCGGAGAGATGTGGGCGGCGCGTCCGCCCGCCCGTACCTGGGAGGAGCACTGTGTCGCGTGACCGCCGGCGGGGTCCCCGGGAGTCCCGGCGCCTCCCGCGGTGGAGCGAGATCGCGCCGCTGCTCGCCTCGGCCCCGCGCGACCGCGACCCCGTGCGGCGCAGGCTCGCGCGGGCCCACGACATCGAGGACCTGCGGGAGATGGCGCGCCGCCGCACGCCCCGTTCGGTGTTCGACTACGTGGACGGCGGAGCGGAGACCGAGAGCACCCGACGCCGCAACGCCTCGGCGTTCGACGACGTCGAGTTCCTCCCGCAGGTCCTGCGCGACGTGAGCCGGGTCGATCCGGGCACCACGATCCTGGGCCGCCCCGTGTCGATGCCGTTCGTCTTCGCCCCGACCGGCTTCACCCGCATGGTGCA
The DNA here is from genome assembly GCF_024124365.1 of Pseudonocardia sp. McavD-2-B. Classification (NCBI taxonomy): domain Bacteria; kingdom Bacillati; phylum Actinomycetota; class Actinomycetes; order Pseudonocardiales; family Pseudonocardiaceae; genus Pseudonocardia; species Pseudonocardia sp. McavD-2-B. Next base: position 15,335 of record NZ_JAMXSG010000028.1, on the reverse strand, counting down.
GCACGAGGGCGAGGCCGCGGTGGCCCGGGTGGCCGAGCGGGAGGGCGTGCCGTACGCGCTGTCGACCATGGGCACGATCTCGCCGGAGGACCTCGCCGCGGCGGCGCCGGGGGCCGACCGGTGGTTCCAGCTCTACGTCTGGCGCGACCGTGCCGCGTCCCGCCGACTGCTGGAGCGCGCGGCGGCGGCCGGCTTCACCACCCTCGTCGTGACGGTCGACGTCGCCGTCCCCGGAGCACGGCTCCGCGACCTGCGCAGCGGCATGACCATCCCGCCCACCCTGACCCTCCGCACCCTGGCGGGGATCGCCCGCAGGCCGCGGTGGTGGATCGACGTGGTCACGCACGAACCGCTGCGGTTCGCCGCTCTGGAGGAGGCAGGGGGCGGATTCGCGGAGGTCGTCGACGGGGTCATGGATCCCGGGGTGGACTTCGGGGACCTCGAGTGGATGAGGGAGCACTGGTCCGGCGATATCGTGGTCAAGGGCGTGCTCCACCCCCGGGACGCGCGGACCGTCGTCGACTGCGGGGTCCAGGCGGTCGCGGTCTCCAACCACGGGGGCAGGCAGCTGGACCGTGCCGCGTCGACGCTCGCGGCGCTGCCCGAGGTCCGGGCGGCGGTCGGGACGGACGCCGAGGTCTACCTGGACGGCGGGGTGCGGTCCGGGACCGACCTCGCGGCTGCGCTCGCGCACGGGGCGGACGCCGTCCTGGTGGGACGGCCCTATCTCTACGGACTGATGGCCGGGGGTGAGCAGGGGGTGAGCCGGGTCCACGACCTCTACCGGCAGGGCTTCCTGCGTGCCCTCGCCCTGCTCGGGGTGACGTCCGTGGGAGAGCTGGGACCGCACCTGCTGCGGTGCCCGCCCGCCCACGGACCCCGGGTCACGACGCCGGTCGAGTGACCGTGTGCGGCTCGGTGAAGGCGTACAGACCGTCCTGACCGAGCTCTCGGCCGATCCCGCTCTGCCGGAACCCTCCGAACGGGGCGCGGTCGTCCGCCGCGGTGGCGTTCGCCTGGTTGACCCAGGTGGTCCCGGTCCGCATCCGTCGCGCGACGGCGGCGGCACGGTCCGGATCGGCGGACCAGACCGAGGAGCACAGCCCGGACCACTCCTCGTCCAGACCGGCGAGCAACGGCTCGAGGTCGTCGTAGGCGAGCACGGGCAGGGTCGGGCCGAACTGCTCCTCGTGGACGATCGCGAGGTCCGGATCGGGGTCGACGACCAACGACGGGCGGAGGAAGTGGCCCGTACCCACCGCGTCGGACAGGCTGCCGTACTCGCGGACCTCCGCCCCCCGGGCGCGCGCCTCGTCGAGCTGGGCGAGCACACGGTCGCGTCCGGCGGCGGTGTGCACGGGACCGTAGGTGCTGGCCGGGTCGAGGCCCGGCCCGGTCCGCTGCCGGTCCAGCTCCGCGCCCAGGGCCTCGATCACCTCGTCCCGGCGGCGGCGCGGGACGTAGAGCCGCTTGACGGCCATGCAGACCTGGCCCGAGGTCATGAACGTCGCCCCGACCAGGGCGGACACGGTGCGTTCGTCGAGCTCGACGTCGTCGAGCAGGACGGCCGGGTCGTTGCCGCCCAGCTCCAGGGTCACCGCGGCCAGTGACCGCGCCGCCAGCGCCATCACCGCGCGACCGCCCGCGGTGCTGCCGGTGAACACGACGTGCTGCACGCGCGGGTCGACGAGCAGCGGCTCGACGGCGTCGTTGGTGCCGGTGACGACGTTCAGCACGCCCGGCGGGAGCCCCTCGGCGAGCGCCCGCACCGTCTGCACCACCGACAGCGGGGTGGTGGGCGGCGGCTTGACCACGACGGTGTTCCCCGCCACCAGCGCATAGGGCAGGCTCGCGGCCAGGATGGCGAGCGGCCAGTTGAACGGCACGACCACCGTCACGACACCCACGGGCAGCCGCAACACCTCCGTGTGGAAGGGCGGGGCGGGCAGGGTCCGGGACGGTTCGAAGGTCGCGGCCAGCGACGCGGCGTGCCTGCAGCGCATCTCGAACACGGCCAGGTCGGCGAAGGACTCTCCGAGGACCTTCCCGTTCTCGGCCGTCAGCACGGGCGCGACGGCCGGGGCCAGCCCGGCGAGCGGTGCGAGCGCCCGGAGCAGGATCTCGGCACGCTCGGCCGTGTCCCGCCGGGACCAGGCCGGGAAGGCCGCGTGGGCGGTGGCGACGGCGTGCTCGGCGTCCTGCGGGGTGGCGGACGCGGCGCGCCCGACGACGCGCTCCGGGGCGGCCGGGTCGTGGACGTCGAAGAACTCCGCGGTGGGCAGGTCCTGCCCGCCGATGTGGAGCAGGGCGGTGACCTCGGGGGCCGCCACGTCGGACGTGGTCATGGGGTACCTCCGGTGAGGGGTGGGATCGGGCCGGACAGCGGATCAGGTGAGCGCGGTGCGGGCGCTCTCCCGCGAGAGGAGGACGGCGAGGAAGCCGGCCGCGCACAGCGCGGCGTAGTAGACGAGGGAGGCGGTGAGCCCTCCGGTCGCGGCGACGAGCGCGGCCGAGACGACCGGCAGCAGCCCGCCGCCCAGGACGGTGCCGATCTGGCGGCCGAGGGCGATCCCGGACAGGCGCACCCGGGCGTCGTCGAACTGTTCCGGGTAGAAGCTGCCGGTCACCGCGAGGCTCATGGGCTGCAGCACCGCGCCGGGGATCGCGAGCGCGAGCACGACGAGGGCGGGATCGGCGGTACGCAGCAGGGGGAAGAACACGGCCACCACGTAGAGGCAGCCGAGCGCGTAGGCCAGCAGCAGCAGCGGCCGGCGCCCCACCCGGTCGCTCAGCCAGCCGAACAGCGGGTTGGTCAGCATTCCCAGGCCGTTGCCGATCACGATTCCCAGCAACGGCAGTGCCGGGCTCAGCCCGAGGGTGCCCGTCACGTAGGACAGGCCGAAGATCGCCGTGAAGTAGAAGACCGAGGACTCGGCCACCGCGGCGAACAACACCCGGGCCGTGGCCGCCTTGTGGCTGCGCAGCACGACCAGCAGCGGCATCCGTTCGGCACCCGCGGCGCCGACGGCCCGGGTGAACAGTGGCGACTCCGCCACCCGCACCCGCATGTAGAGGCCGACGAAGAAGATCACCGCGCTGGCCAGGAAGGGCAGGCGCCAGCCCCACGCGAGCAGGTCCTCCCGCGGCATCAGTCCCACGAGCAGCACCGCGGTCGCGCCGAGGACCGTGCCCCCCGCGGCGCCACTCTGCACGATCGCGGCGAACAACCCGCGGCGGCCACCCGGGGCGCTCTCGGTGGCGAGCAGGGGCCCCGCCGCGGACTCGCCGCCGAGCGCGAGACCCTGGACGAAACGCAGCACGACGAGCACGACCGGGGCGAGGAGCCCGATGGTCGTATACGTCGGCAGCAGCCCCATCGCCGTCGTCGCGGCGCCGGCCAGGGCCATAGTCCAGATCATGATCGGTTTACGGCCCACCCGGTCACCGAGGTGACCGAACACGATGCCGCCGAGCGGACGGGCGAGGAAACCGACCGCGAACACGCTGAAGGCGGCGATGGTGCCGACCAGCGGGCTGAACTGGGGGAAGAACAGGACGTCGAGCGCGACGGGGGCCAGGAAGCCGTAGACCAGGAAGTCGTACCACTCGATGGTGGTGCCGAGGAACGTCGAGGCGAGCATGCGACGCGAGCCCTTCGCGTCCCCGCCTCCCGGTGCGGGGTCGGCGGCGGCTCCGGCCGCGGTGTTCTCCGAGTAGGTGGACATCGTCGTCGTTCCTTCCCAGGGTCAGCGGACGTGTACGTCGAGGAGCACGGGGCCGGACGAGGTCAGTGCCCGCCGCAGCGCGTCCGCGAGCTCCGCGGGGCGCTGCACCGTCACGCCGGCGCACCCCATGTCGCGGGCCAGTCCGGCGTAGTCGATGCCGGTCACCGCGGTGCCGACCGGCTTGTCGATCCCGAAGTGGGCGGCGAACCCGTCGAGGGCGGCGTAGCCGCCGTTGTTCACCACGACGAAGGTGACCGGGGTGTTCTCGTGCGCCGCCGACCACAGCGCCTGGACCGCGTACATGCTCGACCCGTCGCCGAGCAGCGCGATCACCCGCTGTCCGGGCCGGGCGAGCGCGACACCGACCGCGGCGGGCATGCCGTGCCCGAGCCCGCCGCTGGCGCAGGTGAAGAAGGTCTCGGGACCGGTGAACGGCAGCCGCTCCTGCATCACCGCGCGGGTGCTGGGCGCCTCCTCGACCACGATCGCCGACTCCGGTCGCTCGTCGGCGAGGGTCTGCAGGAGGAAGGCCTCGGTGAGCTCCGCGGGCGCGGTGAGCCGCGCGGGGCGTGGCCTGCCCGGCGGAGCGGAGCGGGCGGGCGGGGCGCTTGCGGCCAGCACCTCGGTGACCGTGGCGCGGACGCCGCCCACGAGCGCCGTCCCCTCCGGCGTCCACGCCGCGGTGTCGGGGTCCTCGACGACCTGGAAGAGGACGCAGCCGGCCGGCAGCAGGGGACCGCGCCCCTCCACGTGGAAGGTGAAGACGGGGGCGCCGAGCACCACCACCAGGTCGTGGCCGGCGAGCCGTTCCCGGATCGTCTCGCGCGCCGCGGGCAGGAAGCCGGCGTACAGGGGGTGGTCCTCCGGGAACCCGCACCGCGGGGACAGCGGTGCGGTCCACACGCGGGCCCGGTGTCGTTCGGCCAGCGCGACCACCTCGGCGAAGGCGTGGTCACGGTCGACCTCGGCGCCCACGACCAGCGCGGGGGAGACCGCCCGGTCGAGCGCGGTGACGAGTCCCGCCACGAGGTCGGGGTCCGGTCGCGCCGCCGCGCCGACGGGGCGCGGCCGGGGGTCCGCCCCGGGCTCGGCGGGTACCTCCCAGTCGTCGACCGGGATCGAGAGGAACACCGGGCCACGCGGTGGCGTCATCGCGACGTGGTAGGCGCGGGCGAACGCCGCGGGGACGTCCTGCGGTCGGGCCGGCTCGCAGCTCCACTTGACGTAGGGGCGCGGCAGCTCGGTCGCCCGCTCGTTCATCAGGAACGGCTCGCCGACCAGCAGCGACCTCGCCTGCTGTCCGGCCGTGACGACCAGCGGCGTGCGGTTGCGCCACGCGGTGAACAGGTTGCCCATCGCGTGGCCCACCCCCGCCGCCGAGTGCAGGTTCACCAGTGCCGCGGTGCCCGAGGCCTGGGCGAAGCCGTCGGCCATCCCGACGACGACGGACTCCTGCAGGCCCAGGACGTAGTCGAAGTCGTCGGGGAAGTCCCGGAACATCGGCAGCTCGGTCGAGCCCGGGTTGCCGAAGACCGTCGTCATGCCGCGGGCTCGCAGCTGCGCCACGACGACGTCGCGCACGGTCGTGCTCATGCCCATCCCTCCGTTGCGGGTGCAGAGCGCCGGTCCGATGGCCGGCCGGGCCCGAGGATCCTGGATCGCGGACAGGCAACCAATGCATAGGACCGTCGAGAGTCATAACCTCTGGGCATGACCTTCGAGGCAGGGCAGCTGCGGGCCTTCCTGGCGGTGGCCGAACACGGGGGCGTCGGGCGGGCGGCCGCCGACCTCGGCCTGACCCAGCCCGCGGTGAGCCGGTCGCTGCGCCGGTTGGAGGTGGCGCTCGGCGCACCGCTGTTCGAGCGGCACAGCACCGGCATGCGCCTGACCGAGTACGGCCGCGCGCTGGCCCCGCGGGCCCGCGCCATCGAGGAGGAGGCCCAGCGTGCAGTGGAGGAGATCCACACCATGCAGGGCCGGGGCCGGGGCACGCTGCGGGTGGGCAGCGTCGGGTCGGTGATCGCCCACCTGGTTCCGCGGGCCGTCGACGCGCTGCTGGTCGGGCACCCGGGGCTGGAGGTCCACATCCTCGAAGGGGTCGAGGACGTGCTGGTCGAGGCGCTGGCGGCCGCCGAGATCGACGTCGCCGTCGGCGCTGAGCTCGACGCGGACGAGCGGATCGCCGTCGTGGGCAGCCTGCGCTGGCAGGACCACGTCACGGTGGTCGCCGCGACCGGGCACCCGCTGCGCGCCGAACCGGGAGTGGAGCTCGCCGACCTGCTCGACCAGCGCTGGGCGATGCCACCGGCGCGGACGGCGCCCCGCCGCGCCCTCACCGAGATCTTCCGCCGCGCCGGGCTCGACGAGCCGCGGACCACCGTGACGACCCGCTCGGTGGTCGCGCTGAAGGCGCTGGTGGCCGACGCGGGATTCCTCAGCGTCATGCCCCGGCCGCTCTTCTCCGCCGAGCGCCGGGCCGGGACGATCGAGTCCCTCCACGTGCCGGGGGGGACCCGGGCGCGCCGGTTCGGGGTGTTCCGCAGGCGCGGCGGAGCGCTGACGGGGCCCGCCGAGTCCTTCGTGGAGGAGTTGCGGCCGATCATCGTCGCGCTGCGGACCTGAGCGCGCGCGCCTGCCGACGACCTCGGTCCGGCTGCCCGTCATCGCCGGGCCGGTTCAGGCGGAGGCCTCGTCGGGCAGTCGGCAGGCGGGCTCGGGCTCCTCGGCGTGCAGCACGCGCCGGCTCGCGGACAGGATCGCGACGAGGCTGATCAGCGACACCGCCCCGAGCAGGACGGAGACGGCGATCGAGCTGTCGAACTCGGCGAGCAGGGCGGTGGCGGCCAGCGGGGTGAGCCCACCCCCGAGGATCGACGCGATCGTGTAGGCGATGGAGGCGCCGCTGTAGCGCAGGCGGATCGGGAACATCTCGGTGATCAGCGCCGGCTGTGGCCCCGCCATGATCGAGTTCGCGGCGGTGATGACGAGCAGTGCCAGGACCATCAGCGGTACGGAGGCCGTGTCGACGAGCCAGAACAGCGGGAACGCCCAGAGGACTCCGATACCGGCGCCCAGGGCGAAGGTGGCCTTGCGGCCGAAACGGTCGCCCGCCAGGCCTGCGCCGAGCATCATCAGGATCCAGCCCACGCTGACGCCGACGAGGATCCACAGCATCGTCGAGGTGGGAAGGCCGAGCCTGGTCGTCCCGTAGGAGACCATGTTGACCGAGACGAGGTAGCCGATCGCCGGTGCGGCGATGGAGGCGAGGCTGCCGATCAGGATCTGTCGGGGGCTGCGCCGGAACACCTCGACGATCGGCATCTTCTCGACGGTGCCGGAGTCACGGACCTTCTCGAAGTCCTCGCTCTCCTCGATGGCCAGCCGGATGACGAGTCCGACGATGATGAGCAGCGCGCTGCTGAGGAATGCGACCCGCCACCCCCAGGCGGCGAACGCCTCCGGGGACATCAGGCTGGTGAGGAGCAGGAAGGCCAGCTGCGAGAGCAGGATGCCGGACGGCAGGCCGAGCTGGGGGAAGCAGCCGTAGAGCGAACGGCGCTTCGGTGGGGCGTTCTCGACGGCCATGAGTACCGCGCCCGCCCACTCGCCACCGACACCCGCACCCTGGATCAGCCGCAGCACCACGAGCAGGATCGGCGCCCAGATGCCGATGGTCTCGTAGGTGGGGATGAGACCGATGAGAGTCGTGGCGACGCCCATCATGAGCAGGGAGACGACCAGCATCGACTTGCGTCCGACACGGTCGCCGAAGTGGCCCATCACGATGCCACCGACGGGACGCGCGATGAATCCGACGGCGAAGGTACCGAGTGCGGCGAGGGTCCCCGCGGTCTCGGAGAAGCCGGGGAAGAACTGCGTGCGGAAGACCAGCGTGGCCGCGACTCCGTAGATGAAGAAGTCGTACCACTCGATGGTCGTGCCGATGTAGCTGGCGAACGCGACCGTACCGGGCTTGCGGCGGGCGGCAGTGCCTCCCGACCGGGCCGACGTGCTGGTGGCCATGAGGCTCCTCGTTGAGCGAGCCGGTCCTCTCGGACCGGGCGGGGACGGAGATGGATGCGTGGCGTGCGTGACCCGAGCGGGCCACGGTGATCAGTGCAGAAGACCGCCGCCGTCACAGACGAGCGACTGGCCCGTGATCCGTGCGCCGTCGGCGGAGGCCAGGAACGCGATCAGGCCCGCGAAGTCCTCCGGTGTCACGAACTCCTGGATCGCCTGCTGGGACATGGTCCGGGCGAAGACCTCGTCGCCCGAGTGCGCGCGGGTGCCGGGCGTGGCGACCTGGGCGGGCAGCACCGCGTTCACGCAGATGCGGTGCTCGCCCAGCTCACGGGCCATGACCCGGGTCATTCCGAGCAGTGCGCCCTTGCTGGCGATGTAGCCGATCCGTCCCGGTGCGCCGGTGAAGAACGTCCGGGACGCGACGTTGACGATCCGGCCGCGGTGCGCGCTGTCCCGCAGGTGGGGAAAGCAGGCCTGCACCATGAGCAGCGGGCCGACGGCGTTGACGTCGTAGAAGCGGTGCAGCTCCTCAGGCGTCGCCTCCAGCAGGCTCGCGCGGCCGGAGAGGAGCCCGGCGTTGTTGACCAGGACGTCCACGCCGCCGAACCGGTCGGCGACCTCGCCGACCGTGCGGCTGACGGCCGTACGGTCGGTGACGTCGCAGGCCCGGTGGACGATGGATCCCGGGAAGTCGTCCCTGCGCAGCTCCGCGGGATCGGTCGCCAAGTCCAGGGCGGCGACGGTCGCGCCGTCGGCGGCGAGCCGCCGCGCGATCGCGCTCCCCAGACCGCCCGCCGCGCCGGTCACGATCGCGACGACGCCGGCGAGCCGGGCGGTCACCCCTTCTTCTCCTGCGGGTGGGTGGCCAGTGCCTCGACGGTGACGTCCATCCACGTCCACATGGGCAGGGACACGAGGGCGTCGTGCAGGGCGGCGGGATCCTCGGCCTCGTAGAGGCCGATCGTGGCGTTGCGACCGGGCACCCGCCAGAGCCGCCGGAGGACACCGGCCTCGCGCAGCTCCGTCGCCCGCTCCCGCTCACCCTTCCTGAGCCGGTCCCGGATGTCGGCGGGAGTGTCGTTCGGCAGCCTGTTCTCGGTGCGGACCAGGAACTCCATGACGTGTCCTCTCAGCTCGGGACGATCTCGAGCAGCAGCGCGGCGAGCTCGTCGGGCGCGGTGACCATGGCCTCGTGACCGGTGGCGAGCCGGTGCGTCGGCCAGCCGCGGACCGCGGCACGTTCGGCGTGGGCCGCGAAGACCCGCATCCACTCCACGCACTCGATGAACACGGCCGGGACCTGGTCGCCCTTGCCGGTCAGCCGGAGCGGTTCGGTGTAGGTGAGCCAGGGGTGCGGGGTGAGCCGGGGGGTGAGCCAGTCGATGTCGGCCTGCTCGGTGACGCCGAGCTTTGTCAGCGACCGGGGTGGGACCAGCCACCCGAACCCGGGGCCCTCGGCGGCCTCGCGCCAGTGCCCGGCCACGGTGGCGGGCTGCAGGTCGATGGCGGCCTCTCCGTCGTCGCCGACGAAGGCGTCCAGGTAGACCCGGGTGGCCAGGCGCTCCGGGACCCGGTCGGCCGTGCCGGTGACGATCTGCCCGGCGTAGCTGTGCCCGACGAGCACGACCTCGCGCAGGTCGTAGGCCTCGATCATCCCGACGACGTCCTGGACGTGGGTCGAGAGCCCGACCTGCGGGGTGAGGGTGTGGGCGCGGTCGGACAGCCCGGTCAGGGTCGGGGTGTGGACGTCGTGGCCCGCGGCACGCAGGGCCGGGACCACCCGCTCCCACACCCAGCCGCCGTGCCACGCGCCGTGAACCAGGAGGAACGTGCTCACGGGGTCTCCTCCCCGTCGGCGAGGTCGTCGACGTAGCGGACGCCGAGACGTTCCAGCAGGGGGCGCATGCCGTAGACGTCGAGACCCAGCTCGCCGTCGCGGAACCGGCGACGCTTGGCCTCCTCGTTCGCCTCGCGTTCCGCCGCGGCCGCGACGACGGTCCCGCCGTCGGCCAGCGGGACACAGAGCACTCCGTCGTCGTCGGCGACGATGATGTCGCCGGGGTGGACGAGCTGACCGGCCACCACGACCGGCACGTTGACCGATCCCGGGACCGCCTTCGCGGTGCCCTGCGCGTGCACGGCCCGCGACCACACCGGGAAGCCCATCGCCTGCAGGTCCGCGATGTCGCGCACTCCGGCGTCGGTGACCAGGCCACGCACGCCGCGGTGCAGCAGCTGGGTGGCGAACAGGTCGCCGAACATCCCGTCGGTGCACCGCGAGGTGGTGGCGACCACCAGGACGTCGCCCGCCCGGCACTGCTCGATCGACGCGTGGATCATCAGGTTGTCCCCGGGATGCGACAGGACGGTCACCGCCCGTCCGGCGATCCGGGCACCGGGGTAGATCGGGCGCAGCTCGGGACCGAGCAGCCCACGACGGCCGTGGGCCTCGTGGGCGGTGGCGACGCCGCTCGTCGCCAGCGCGTCGACGACCTGCGGTGACGGCCCCCGCGTCGTCCGGACGATCACGTGGCCGGTCACAGCAGCACGTCCCCGACGATCGGGAACACCCGCTGGTAGGCCTCGGCCTGCACGATCGACCTGGCGCCGCCGTTCCGCACGGCCTGCACCCCCCGGCGCAGGCCGAGATCGGTGTAGTACTGCACGAGGTGCGCCTGCGCTCCCATGCACTCCATGGCCTTGCGCTTGCGGTCGAACACCGGGGTGATGTCCAGCAGCAGGTTCGGAGCGAAGCCGCACTGCTCGGGCTGGTGCGGCTCGAACTGCAGCACCTGCGGTGCTCCGATCGGGCTCGTCGAACGGTCGTGGCCCGCGGCCTGCGCGACCTGCCGGGCGAGCAGCGTCGCCTCGTGCGCGGCGTCGTGGTCGCGGTTGTACGGGTCGTTCGCGACATGGGTGAGCAGCAGCTTGGGTTGTGCCGACCGCATCGCGCCGACCATGCGGTCGAGCCCGGCGTCGTCGATGCGCAACGGGTAGTCGCCCAGGTCGAGGAAGGAGATCGCGGCGCCGAGCGCCTCCGCGGCCCCCTCGGCCTCGGCGCGCCTGCCCGCCTTCGCCTTCTCCAGGGTCATGCCCTCCTGCCGCCACAGGCCCTGGGACTCCCCGCGCTCGCCGTAGCTCAGACAGACGATGCGCACGTCGTAGCCGCGCTCGGCGTAGAGGGCGAGCGCTCCCCCCGCGCGCCACACGAAGTCACCGGAGTGGGCACTGACCACCAGTACGGAGGGTCGTTTCTCGTCAGCCATCGCTGCAGCCATCGCCTTCCTCGGCCGATCGGGACCGGCCACCGCGCGTCCGCGATGGCGCCGAGCACGACGCTAGAGACGGGCCCGGAACGGGGTAACTCGCGAATGACCGGACCGGTGCGGAGCCTCGGCCGGTCCCGCCTACGTCATTCGTCGTGGTGCCGGCGCGCCGCGACGGCCCGGTACGCGCGGGGGGCGACGGTGTAGCGCGCGCGGAAGAGCCTGCTGAAGTGGGAGGCCCGCGGGATGCCGACCGCCACGCCCACCTCCTGGACGGGGCGCGCGGGATCGTCGTCCAGCAGCTGCCGCGCGCGCTCGAGCCGGGCCTCGCGCAGCCAGGTCGCCGGTGTGGAGCCGACGTCGGCGAAGAGGGCGAACAGGTACCGCTCGGAGATGGGGATGGAGGCGGCCACACAGGCGGGGGAGAGGTCGGCCTCGTGCAGGTGGTCGCTCATGAAGCGGCGGGCCCGGCCGAGGAGCGCGGCCCGCGGGTTCGGCTGTCGCGAGGGACCGTCGACGCGGTCCAGCAGGGCCCCGGCGGTCAGTTCGGCCGCCGCACGGGCCGCTATCCGTGCGGAGGGGTCGTCCCGGTCGGTGGGCTGGCGGATCAGCGCCGGCAGCGCCGACGAGGCGACGGCGGCGGGGCCCGAGCGTCCGCTCATGGTCCACGCGGTCACCGGCCCCACCTGCCCGACCACGCCCGCCACGATCGGCCGTGGCACCTGCACCACGACCTGCTCGGTGTGTACGTGGAACCCCGCCGAGTACGCCGCGGCACCTGCGCGACACGGGTCGCGGGGCGACGACGATCCGGCGGATCCACGGGCCGCTCCGGGCGGACCTGAAGTACGCGGTGTCCACCGAGCGTCTCGCCAGCAACCCGGCCCTCGCCGTGGAGGGCGTGCCGAAGGCGTCGCGTCCGCAGATCAAGCCGTGGAGCCCCTCGGAGCCGGCCGCATTCCTGCGCGCCGCCGAGCCCGAGCGCCTCGCCCCGTTCTTCGAGCTGATGGCTGCCACGGTCTGCGTTGCGGAGGCAAAGGCTTCGACCAGACCTGCGACCACACCCGGCCCGCGAGGCGCCCTCGAGGGCGGCGCGACGGTGGGCGAGGCGTCGAACCAGTCGATCGGGGGCGAGACCGAGCCCCTGGACTTCGTCGGCGAGCACCTGCGGGGCGCGCGACCACGGTGCGACCAGACCGGGGTTCGGAGACGACGCTGGCCGCTCTCCCGAAGGGAGAACGGCCAGGTCAGTGATAGTGGTGCGCCGTCAGGGACTTGAACCCCGAACCCGCTGGTTAAGAGCCAGCTGCTCTGCCAATTGAGCTAACGGCGCATGTGTTCACTTGTGGTCCTGCGTGCGCCGTCAGGGACTCGAACCCCGAACCCGCTGGTTAAGAGCCAGCTGCTCTGCCAATTGAGCTAACGGCGCGTGTGGAGTTGTCGTGCCTCGCCCACGCACGGAGGATCGATCCCGGACGTGCGATGGGATCGATCGCCGAGGCGGCGACCGGGTGAGTGACGGGACTTGAACCCGCGGCCCCCTGGACCACAACCAGGTGCTCTACCAACTGAGCTACACCCACCATGCGTTCTCCCGGGCACTCCCGGAAGCGCTGGACTACTGTAGCCCGCCCGCTCCGGGGGGTGTCAGGCGGGGGTCGTACCGCCCTCCGGGGGTGCCGCGACGTGCGCGACCGCGGCCGCGGCGGCCTGCGCCTGCTCGGTCGTCGGACCGGGCGGGGCCACGAACAGCGCCTGCCGGTAGTAGGCCAGCTCGCGGATCGACTCGCGGATGTCGGCGAGCGCGCGGTGCGCGAGGCCCTTCTCCGGCTTCGCGTAGAACACCCGCGGGAACCAGCGCCGCGCCAGCTCCTTCACCGAGCTGACGTCGATCATCCGGTAGTGCAGGTACCCGTCGAGCTCGGTCATGTCCCGAGCGATGAAGCCGCGGTCGGTCGCGATCGAGTTGCCGGCCAGCGGCGCCGAGCGGGCGTCCGGGACGTGGGTGCGGACGTAGTCGAGCACCATCTTCTCGGCCTGCTCGATCGTGACCGTCGCGCGCCGGACCTCCTCGGTCAGCCCGGACCGGGCGTGCATGTCGCGCACGACGTCGGGCATCGCGTCGAGCTTCGCGTCGTCACAGGCGATCACCACGTCGACGCCCTCGCCGAGGATGTTGAGGTCGCCGTCGGTGACCAGTGCCGCGATCTCGATCAGGGCGTCGGAGCCCAGATCCAGCCCGGTCATCTCGCAGTCGATCCACACCAGCCGATCGGTCATCGTCACAGCCTAGGTGACGTCGTCGCGACCGGCGCGAGCCTCGGCCGTCACCGTCGGGGGAGTGCCCTAGGCTCGCGCCGTGGCTGACGACACACCTGCCCGCACCATCGCCGCCGGATACGCCACCGACGGAGCTGTGCTCGAGCTCGGCACCGTCCTGGTCGACGGGGTGTGCGACCCGCAGGCGCGGGTCCGGATCCCCCTCGCGACGCTGAACCGGCACGGCCTGGTGGCCGGGGCGACCGGCACCGGCAAGACCAAGACACTGCAGGCCCTGGCCGGGCAGCTGTCCGACGCCGGGGTCCCCGTCCTGCTCGCCGACGTCAAGGGCGACCTGTCCGGCATGGCCCGCGCGGGCGAGCCGGACGACAAGGTCACCGCCCGCGCGACCGACACCGGTGACGACTGGAGCCCGACCGCGTACCCGGTGCAGTTCCTGTCGCTGGGCGACGGCGGCGTCGCCGTCCCGGTGCGGGCGACGCTGACCCAGTTCGGCCCGATCCTGCTGGCCAAGGTGCTCGGCCTCAACGCCACCCAGGAGTCCACCCTCGGCCTGATCTTCCACTGGGCCGACCGGCGCGGGCTGCCGCTGCTCGACACCAAGGACCTGCGCGCGGTCATCCAGCACCTCACCTCCGACCAGGGCAAGGCCGACCTCAAGGGCATCGGCGGGGTCTCCCCGGCGACGGCCGGGGTCATCCTGCGCGCGCTGGTCAACCTGGAGGCCCAGGGCGGCGAGGAGTTCTTCGGCGAGCCCGAGTTCGACCCCGCGGACCTGATGCGTCAGATCGACGGCAAGGGCGTCGTCACCCTGCTGGAGCTGGCCGAACGCGCCGCGAACCCGGTGCTGTTCTCCACGTTCCTGATGTGGCTGCTCGCCGAGCTGTACGAGGAGCTGCCCGAGGCGGGCGACCTCGACCGGCCCAAGCTGGTGTTCTTCTTCGACGAAGCGCACCTGCTGTTCACCGACGCGTCGAAGGCGTTCCTCGACCGCATCGAGCAGACCGTCAAGCTCATCCGGTCCAAGGGCGTCGGCGTGTTCTTCTGCACCCAGCTGCCCACCGACGTGCCGAACGAGGTGCTGTCCCAGCTGGGCGCGCGGATCCAGCACGCGCTGCGGGCCTTCACCCCGGACGACCAGAAGGCGCTGTCGCGCACCGTGCGGACCTACCCGAAGTCCGACGTCTACGACCTGGAGTCGGCGCTGACCTCGCTGGGCACCGGTGAGGCGGTCGTCACGGTGCTGTCCGAGCGCGGCGCGCCCACCCCGGTCGCCTGGACCCGGCTGCGGGCCCCGCGCTCGCTGATGGCGGCCCTGTCGGTCGACGACGTCCGCGCCGACGCCGCCGCCTCACCGCTGCAGGCGAAGTACGGGCAGATGGTGGACCGCGAGTCCGCCTACGAGAAGCTCACCGCGAGCATCGCGGCCGGGCCGGGCGGCGAGGCGACGCCGGTCGAGGCGCCCCCGGCACCCGCCCCGGAGCCGGGCCAGGCCCCGCCGCCCCCGCCGCAGGACTCGCCGGGCGGCGGGTTCTTCTCCAAGATCGGGGACTTCCTGCAGTCGCCGACCGGTCGTCAGCTCACCAACACCGTGACCCGCGAGATCACCCGCAGCCTGTTCGGGACCCGCCGGCGTCGCTGACCCACGGGTCAGGCCCGGAACGGGGTGACCGCGTCCGGGGTCACCGCGGCCATCAGCGCGACGGCGTCGGCGGGGTCGAGGTCCAGCACCTGCACCGCGCCGCCGCCCGCGGCGGTGGTCGCCTCCAGCGTCAGCACCCCGGCGCGGCGCTGGAACAGGCTCTGCCGCACCCGCCATCCGATGACGCCGTCGCGGCGCAGCGCGGTCGTCGTGCGCAGCAGCGACCCGTGCCGGGCGACGAGGTAGCGCTCGTCGAGCCGGTGGCCCAGGGCGCGGTAGCGGTCCAGCGCGAGCGGCACGGCCACCACGACCAGCGCAACGCCGACGACGACCGGCCAGACCGCGGCGTCGAACCAGGCGAACACCCCGAGGGCGACGGCCGGGACGAGCGCGGGGCCG
>NZ_JAMXSG010000289.1:0-7046 GCF_024124365.1 Pseudonocardia sp. McavD-2-B | reverse complement strand
ACCGCGGCCGCCACCCCCGCCGGGCCCCCGGCCGACACCGCCTCCGGCGGCGGCCTCGCCGGTGCGGGCGCCGTCGTCGCCGCGGGGCTCGGTCTCGCCTCGCTGACCGGCACCTCCGTCGGCGACATGCTGCGCGAGCGCGAGTCGCTCGTCGGGCAGATCCAGGCCGCGACCGGCAGCCCGGGCGACACCATCGAGTCCTTCTACGGCGCGCCCTGGGACGTCGCCGCCGTGGTCAACGGCGTCGTCGCGCTGGTCGCGGTCCTCGTCGGGCTCGTCCTGGTCCTCGGCCCGGCCGCCCGGCCCGCCGCGGGCGCCTGGGTCCGGCCGGTCGCCCTCGGCGGCCTGGTGCTCGGCGTCCTGGGGCTGCTGGTCTCCGGCGGCATGTACCTGGACCTGTTCGCCTCGACGCCGGTCCTCCCGCAGATGCCGGGCATCCCGGGCCTGGGCTGACCCGCCCCGGTCGGTGACCCGCGCCGGTCCCCGGACCCACCGCGGCACCGACCGGGTCACCCCGTTCACCCGCTCGATCGCTTCCGCTTCCGGTCCCCGCAGTCCCGTCCCTAGGTTCGGCGCAGGTCACCGCCCGGTGGCCCCGTCGCACCCGCCGACCGCGGGCGACCGGGAGGAACGCCGTGCCGCTTCGGTCCCCGTTCGCGACGACGCTCGTCGCCGTGGTCCTGCTGCTCGTCACCGGCGGTGTTGCCGCGGCCGGGCCGGCGGCGACGCCCGAGCAGCGTGCGGCCACCGCGGTCGAGGCCGCACTGCGCCAGATCGGGCTGCCGTTCGTGTGGGGCGGCAACGGGCCGGAGAACGGCGACCGCGGCTTCGACTGCTCCGGGCTGACCGCGTTCGCCTACGGCAAGGCCGGCGTCGTCCTGCCACGGACCGCGCACGCCCAGTACCGCCGCGGCCCGCGGGTCCCCGCCGGCTCCCCGCTGCGCCCGGGTGACCTGGTCTTCTACGGCACCGTCGACAAGGTCCACCACGTCGGACTGTTCGTCGGGCAGGACCGGATGGTGAGCGCTCCGACGTTCGGGCTGCCGGTGCAGACCTCCTGGTACCGGTGGCGCGGCGACGACTACCTCGGCGCGACCCGACCGGCGCAGGCCACCGACGGCGTCCCGGACCCGGCGGTCCGGGAGACGCCGGACCCGTCGATTCCGGACGAGCCCTGGTTCGACGCCCCCGCCGCACCGCGACTGCCCACGTCGCCGACGGCCCCGCGGCGGGCCCCGGCGACCCGCTGACTCCGCCGGTGGCACCGGGGGCGTGGAGCGGCGACGCCGGCACCCGCCCGGTCAGGACGCGTCGGCCACCGGGGTGTCGACCGCGACCACGGTGAGACCGAGGGAGGGCACCAGCCTCAGGGCCCGGGCCGCAGGCGCCGCCGGGTCCAGTACCACCACGACCGCGGTCCCGTGGGCACGGGCGCGGTCGGCGGCCGCGCGCAGGATCGTGACCCCGCGCAGTCCGAGGAAACGGACGGCGTTGAGGTCGAGTACGACCCGGCCACCCGCCGCGAGGTCGACGGCGGCGAGCACGCGCACCTCGACCGCGGGTCCGGTGGCGAGGTCGAGGTCGCCGGACACGCCGATGACGACGGTCGCGGCGGGACCGCACCCGACCTCGACCTGCTGGCCGGCGTGAGCGGGCTCGGGCTCGGGGACGAGGAGGAGACGACGGGATGGCGTGGGCGCGGTCATGGGTCCGCCAGGAGGGAGGTGGCCGGTCCCGCTGCGGGAACGGTCGGCCCGTGGTGCCGTCGGGGCACTGAGCTGTACCGGACGGCCGAACGACGACGGCTCCGAGGAGGCGTCGCCCGGTAGATGCGTCGAGCTGGACCGGGGTCGTCACGGTCGACGGGCCCGGCCCGTCACCGTAGCCGTCGCCGACACCGGGTGTCCAGGGTGCGGTCCGCTCCCCCGGCGGGCCGGCGCCCCGGCGGGGATACTCACGAGGATGCCGACCGCACCGGAGATCCCCCGGGCCGCCGGGCCCCGACCGCCCGCCGGAGCCCGGTGACCGGGCCCGTCGTCGCCCGCCTCTGGCGTCCCGTCCTGCTCGTGGCGCTGGTGGGCGTCGCGGTCGTCGTCGCGATCGCCGTCGGGGTGCCCTCGGTGGAGCAGCTCCGCGACGGCCTGGCCGGGACCGGATGGGCGGGACCGCTGCTGTGGGCGGCGCTGTACGCCGGACTGTCGCTCACCCCGGTGCCGGTCAGCCTGCTCGCCGTGCTCGGCGGGGTGCTGTTCGGGTTCGGCGAGGGGCTGCCCGCCACGCTCGCCGGGAAGTTCGTCGGCGCGGCGGTCGGGTTCGCCCTGGCGCGGCGGCTGGGCCGGGACACGGTGCTGCGGCTGGTGGACCGCTCGGGCCGGGGCGCGGAGCGGATGGCGGTGGTCGACGACCTGGTGCGCCGTCGCGGCGTCCTGGCCGTGGTGGGGGTCCGGCTCGCGCCGGTCCTGCCGTACTCGGTGCTGAACCTGCTGTGGGGGCTGACCGCGGTCCGGTTCCGGCACTACCTCCTCGGCACCGTCCTGGGGGTCACCCCGGGCACGACGGCGCTGGTCGCGGTCGGCGCGTTCGGCACCGACCCCGGGTCGCTGCCGTTCCTGGTCTCGGTGGCCGGGCTCGGGGTCGTCGTGCTGACCGGGGTCGTCCTGGCCCGGCGCCGGCCGGCCCGCTCGCGCCCCGACCCGCCCGCGAACGGCTGAGGGCTCAGCCGGGCCCGACCGTCGCGGCGACGGCGCGGTGGTCACCGACGTCGAGTGGCAGCACGGCCGGGTCCCGCCCGGTCAGGCGGCCGAGCGCGATCAGGTGGTCGAGCTGGGCGCGCGGCGTCGCCGCCGGGAACGTCCGCCCGTCGACGAGCCGCCGGCCGCCGGTCACCATCGCGGGGAGCGAGCCGGGCAGGTTCAGGTCCCCGGCGACGACCACCGGCCCGGGCAGCCCCGCCGCCCAGCGCCGCAGCGCCCGGAGCTGGCGGACGGCCGTCGGCGGGGCGAAGGACAGGTGGGTCGCCACCACCGTGAGCGTCCCCAGCTCCGCGGCGACGGCGACGCGCGGCTCGTCGGGGAACCAGGCGAGCCGGGTCCCCCCGCCGGGGGCGGGCACCGGCACCGGCAGCCGGCCCCGTCCGGCCTCGAACCCCAGCACGTGCCACCGGCGCACCGGGAGCCGGGAGAACAGCGCGACGCCGTAGCGCGGCCCGGTCGCCGGGTCGCCGGGGCCGCGCAGGACCGGGGGGTCGAGCGGGGTCCACGACGGCAGCGGGTCCGGACGCGGCTCGCCGTGCATGGTCGCGGCGGAGCGCCAGTCCACGGCACCGAGCCCGGCCGCGAGCAGCGACGGCTGGTCGTCACCCGCCGAGCGGGACTGGCCGGTGTCGACCTCCTGCACCGCGACGACGTCGGCGCCCACCCCGGCGACGGCCGCCCCGAGCGCGGGGCCGGTCAGGCACCGCCCGTCCGCCCCACGTCCGGAGGCGAGGTTCAGCGACGCGACCCGCACGGCCGCGGTCAGCGGGCCGCGGCGTGGCGTCCGCGGGCCCCGCGCAGCGCCGGGACACCGGCGAGGAGGCCGCGCTGCGGGATCCCGTCGACCGGTTCGGCGGCCGCCCCCAGCTCGGCGAGCACGTCGTTCGCGGCGAGCACCCCCGACATCGACGAGCGCTCCATCAGCCCGGCGAGGTAGGGCGTCTCCACGAAGTCACCGGCCACCCGCAGGCCGCGCGCGTCGGTCCGCACCCCCGGCCGGGTGCCCGCCGTCCCGGGCGGGAACGCGGGCGCGGTGGCCTCCAGCCGGTCGTACCGGTCGAGGACGGTCGCGTCCGCGGTCTCGGGCCACAGCACGGCCAGCTCGGCGCGCAGCGCGGCCGCGGCGGACGCCGCGTCGGGCTCGGCGCAGGAGTAGGAGTGCAGCTCCACCACCGACCCGCCGGTCCCGGCGGCCCACCGGGACGAGGGCTCCTCCAGCCGGGAGTAGACGGTGACCGAGTCCAGGGTCGGCTGCCCGCTGACGGCGCTGAACACCGCCCGTCCCGGGTCGACGTCGCGGTCCAGCCACAGTCTGCTGACCGCGAACGGGGGCGCGACGCGCAGCGCCGCGCACTGTGCGTGCAGCCGCGGCGCCGTCGTCGCCAGCGCGGGTGAGCCGGTGACGACCGCACGCAGCGCGCCCGGGTCGAGGGCGAGCACGAGGTGCCGGGTGGTGGTCGCCGCGGGGCCCTCGATCCGCCAGCCGGCGCCGTCGGGGTGCACCGTGGTGACCCGCGCCCCGGTGCGGACCTGCGCCCCGAGGGAGGTGAGGTATCGCCACAGCGGCTGCCAGACGGCGGTGGCGTGGTCGGTGCACGGGGCGTCGAAGGCGATGCCCTCAGGGTTGCCGAGGAAGTAGTAGTGGAACATCGCGACGAGCTCGGCGGCGGACAGGTCGCCCTGGTTGCAGAAGAACGACCGGGCGAACGCCTCGAACAGCATGCTGCGGGTGCGCTCGGTCATCCCGAGCCGGTCGAGGAACGACGCGGCGTCGACGCCGTCGAGCTCGGCGGTGGTGGTGGCCCGGTCGTAGGCCAGCAGGGCGCGTCCGGCGTCGGGGTCGGCGGAGGTGAGCTCGCGGCGCGACAGGCTCCGGCTGCGCAGCGCCAGCGCGAGCAGGTTGAACGGCGGGGCGGCGGGCAGCCCCGACAGGTCCTCGTCGGGCCACCGCGCGGAGATCACCGGGTAGTGCCCGACCGGCCGCAGGAACGACAGCTGCGGGTCGGCGCGGCGCAGGATCGACCGCCAGGTGTAGTACTGCCGGAAGAAGGCGTGGAAGCCGTGCTCGACCTGCGCGACGGTGCCGTCGGACAGGGTGTGCGGCCAGGCCCCGAGCCGTCCGCCGAGGTGGTCGGCCGCCTCGAGCAGGGTGACCCGCACCCCGCGTTCGGCCAGCACCACCGCCGCGGACACCCCGGCGATCCCGCCCCCGACGACGACCGCCTCCGACCCGGCGGGCACCTCACGCGGCAGCAGCGGGTCGGGTGTCACCAGCCGTCGTCGGCGCATGCGCAGCGGTGCGGCGCGGCGCCGCAGCGGGTCGGTCACAGGGTCCCTCCGGGACGGACGTGCGGACCGTGTCCGCCGGGGTGGCGGGCAGCGGATTCGTGGGCAGCGGAGTCGTGGGCAGCGGAGTCGTGGGCAGCGGAGTCGTGGGCACCGCGGTGACGGGCCCCGGGGCGGTGGGCCGCGCGGTCGCGGCGCAGGACGAGCGCGTACGGGACCGCGACCAGCCCCATCAGCACCCCGCCGACCAGGGCCGAGCCGGGCAGGCCGAAGAACACCAGGTGGGCGAGCACCGAGGAGGCGTAGACCCACAGGTACAGCGTGGCCGCGGGCCCCGAGCGTCGTGGGCCGCCGGGCAGCGCACGGTGCAGCGTCCCGACGATCAGCAGCGAGACGACCAGCCAGCCGGCGTAGTTGGTCAGCGGGATGCCGGGCACCAGCGGGAGACCCGGGTCGGGGCGCGCCCAGACCCAGTGGCCCGCGTCGACCATCTGCGGGTCGAGGAACACGTCCCAGGCGGCCAGGGCGAACGCCCCGACGGCGACGACCCCCGGTCCGCGCCGGGCCAGCGCCCGGCCCACGACGAGCGCGGGCCAGGCCATCATCGTCCACGCCATGGGCACGACGAGCGGGACGCCTGCCACCTCGGCGCCGAGGGTGCCGGTGTAGGCGTAGTCACCGAACGGCCACCCCGTGGCGAGCCCGACGGACTCGGCGACCAGTCCCCCACCGCCGGCGACACCGAGCAGCAGCAGCCCGCCCCGGGTGCCGTGCACCCGGACGACGTCGGCGACCGCGGCCAGGAAGAACACTGCCACGCTGAGCACCGTCACGGGCGTCCGCAGCGTGTCGGGGGTGAGCGGGTAGAGGATCTGCACGGTCACCGCGCCGGCGACCAGCACCCAGGCGGGCACGGTCGTGCGCAGTGCCCGGGGGGCAGCGGCCAACGCCACGCGGGAACCTCCACACGGTCCGGTCGGGGGTGGTCCCACGGTGCCACCACCCGGGCCGGCCCGCGCGTCGTCCGTGGCGGCGTCGATCGTCGCGCGGCCGGGCCACGCCCTCCGTAGGGTCGTCCGAATGCTCCCCCGCCGGTCGCTGCGCGCCGTCCGTCCGCTCGTGGCCGCCGGATCCGCCCTCGCCGCCGCGGGGGCGGTACAGGCCTGGGTGAACCGGGCGGGGCTGCGGCGCCCGCCCGCCGGACCGCCCACGGTGACCGTGCCGGTGTCGGTGCTGGTCCCGGCCCGGGACGAGGCGCACCGGATCGCGCCGACGGTGCGGGCGCTGACCGGGCAGCACGGCCTGGCCGACGCCGAGATCCTGGTCCTCGACGACGGCTCCACCGACGGGACCGCCGACGTCGTGCGCACCGCGGCCGCCGGCGACCCCCGGCTGCGCGTGCTCACCGGTACCCCGCCCCCGCCCGGCGTGCTCGGCAAGCCGCACGCCTGCGCCGCGCTGGCCGCCGCGGCCCGCGGCGAGATCCTGGTCTTCGTCGACGCCGACGTCGTCCTCGTCCCGGACGCCGTCGCGGCCGCGGTGGCGCTGCTGCGCGACCGGGACCGGCCGCTGGACCTGCTGTGCCCGTGGCCGCGGCAGGTCGCCTCCGGCCCGCTCGGCCGGCTGGTGCAACCGCTGCTGGCCTGGTCCTGGCTGACGACGCTGCCGCTGTCGGTCGCCGAGCGGTCCGGACGGGCGTCGATGGCCGTCGCGAACGGACAGTTCCTGCTGGTCGAGGCGGCCGCACTGGCCCGGGCGGGCGGCTGGGCCGCGGTGTCGGGCGCCGTGCTCGACGACATCGGGCTGGCCCGGGCGGTCCGCGCCGCCGGGGGCCGGACCGGCATCGCCGACGGGTCGCAGGTCGCGTCCTGCCGGATGTACGCGACCGGCGCGGAGCTGCGGGCGGGCTACCGCAAGTCGCTGTGGGCGGCGTTCGGCTCGCCCGCCGGGGCGGTCGCGGTCGGCGCCGGGCTGGTGCTGGTCTACGTGCTGCCCGCGCTCGCCGCG
>NZ_JAMXSG010000288.1:0-7089 GCF_024124365.1 Pseudonocardia sp. McavD-2-B | reverse complement strand
GTGCCGGGCAGCACCGCCTCGACCAGGCGCCGCGACGGCGCGTCCGGCCCGACGACCTCCGCGAGCAGCGTGCGCTCGTGCCCGGTCAGCCCGATCCGGTGCCGCAGCAGCGTGCGCGGCAGGACCGCGCCCAGCGCCGCGGTGTCCCCGGCGGCCAGCCAGTCGCGCAGCCGCCAGAGCAGCTCGTCGGGGAACCGGCCGGCGAGCCGCAGCAGCAGCTCGTGACCGGCCGGGACCCCGGCGAGCCGATCCATGTCAGCCGCCGACCTCGACCGTCAGCTCCACCTCGACCGGCACGTCCAGCGGCAGCACCGCGACGCCGACGGCCGACCGGGCGTGTGCCCCGGCCTCGCCGAACACCTCGCCGAGCAGGTCCGACGCGCCGTTGATCACGCCGGGCTGGCCGGAGAACGAGGGGTCCGACGCGACGAACCCGACGACCTTCACGACGCCGGTGACGCTGTCGAGGCCGACCAGCCCGTCGATCGCGGCGAGCGCGTTCAGCGTGCAGATCCGGGCCAGGTCGTACGCCTGCTCGGCGGTGACCGTGGCCCCGACCTTGCCGGTCGCGGCGACCTTCCCGTCCACGAACGGGACCTGCCCGGCGGTGAACACGAGGTTCCCGCTGCGCCGGGCCGGGATGTAGGCGCCGGCCGGTGCGGCCACCGCGGGCAGGGTCAGCCCCAGCTCCTTCAGTCGGGCGAGTGCGCTCACTGCTGCACCGGCCGCTTGAAGAACGCCACCAGCTGCTCGGCGTTCGCGCCGCTCGTCACCGTGACCAGTTCCCAGCCGTCCTGGCCGAAGTTGTCCAGGATCGCCTTGGTGTTGTGGATCAGCAGGGGGGCGGTCAGGTATTCCCACTTCACGACCGGGGAGCTCATGGGCGGGACTGTAACCCGGGCACCCGACACCGAACCGTCGTGGCGCGACGGATGGCCGTCCCCCTGCGACGGACGCCCACCGCCGGAGCGCGGGACGCGCCCCGTCCGTTGTGGGACGCACCTCGCCGACGGGCCGCTGTCGGTGGGCGCTCGTACGCTGGATCCGTGACCACGACCGTCCGGCCCGAGCCCGGAACCCGCCCCGACCCGTGGCCCGACGCGCTCTCCCGCGCGCGGTTCCACGTGGTGTCCGGCAAGGGGGGCACCGGCAAGACCACCGTGGCCGCCGCCCTCGCGCTGGCCCTCGCCGGCGGCGGGAAGCGGGTGCTGCTCGTCGAGGTGGAAGGTCGCCAGGGCATCGCCCAGGTCTTCGACACCGCCCCGCTGCCGTACGAGGAGCGCCGGATCGCCGTCGCGCCCGGCGGGGGCGAGGTGCGGGCGCTGGCCGTCGACGCCGAGGCCGCCCTGCTGGAGTACTTCGAGATGTTCTACCGGCTGGGTGTGGCCGGGCGGACGCTGCGCCGGATGGGCGCGATCGAGTTCGCGACGACGCTCGCCCCCGGCCTGCGTGACGTGCTGCTCACCGGCAAGGCCAAGGAGTGCGTCACCCGCACGGAGTCCGACGGTCTCCCCGCCTATGACGCAGTGGTCCTCGACGCGCCGCCCACCGGCCGTCTCGTGTCGTTCCTCGACGTCACCAGGGCGATGGCCGACCTGGCCAAGGCCGGGCCGATCCACGGGCAGGCCAAGGGCGTCGAGGCGCTCATCCACTCCCCGCTCACCGCGGTGCACCTGGTCACGCTGCTGTCGGACCTGCCCGTCACCGAGACGCTCGACGCCGCCGCCGAGCTCGACGCCGCCGGGATCCCGCTGGGCTCGGTCGTGGTGAACCGGATGCGCGAGCAGTGGTTGCCCGACCGCTCGGTCACCGCCGCCGCGGGCGGGCGGGTCGACGCGACCCGGATCCGCAACGGCCTGCAGAGCGCCGGGATCGAGCTGGCCCCCACCGAGATCGACGGCCTGGTCGCCGAGACCGTGGAGCACGCCGTCGCCGTCGAGGGGGAGACCGCCGCGCTGCGCCGCCTGGAGACCGAGCCGACCCCGCCGCTGCCGCGGCTCACGCTGCCCGCGCTGCTCGGCGGGGTGGACCTCGGCTCGCTCTACGAGCTGGCCGAGTCGATGACCGCGCAGGGTGTGCACCTGGAGGCCCGCCGATGACCGCCCCGCTGGACGTGGACGCCCTGATCGACGACCCGGGCACCCGGGTCATCGTGTGCTGCGGCTCGGGTGGCGTCGGCAAGACGACCACCTCCGCCGCGCTCGCGGTGCGCGCCGCCGAGCGCGGTCGTCAGGTCGTCGTGCTCACCATCGATCCGGCGCGCCGCCTGGCCCAGGCCCTCGGGGTGGACGAGCTGTCCAACGACCCCGCCCCGGTGAAGGCCGTCGACGGCGAACTCGCCGCGATGATGCTGGACATGCGCCGCACCTTCGACGAGATGGTGGAGTCGCACGCCCCGCCCGAACGGGCGCAGAAGATCATCGAGAACCCCTTCTACCAGACGATCTCCTCCTCCTTCTCCGGGACGCAGGAGTACATGGCGATGGAGAAGCTGGGCCAGCTGGCCGGTGCCGGGACGTGGGACCTCGTCGTCGTCGACACGCCGCCGTCGCGCTCGGCGCTGGACTTCCTCGACGCCCCGCAGCGCATGTCCCGTTTCCTCGACGGCCGCATGATCCGGCTGCTCGCCGCGCCCGCCCGGGCCGGTGGCCGCGGGCTGCGCCGGATCGTCGAGGCCGGGTTCGGGTTGTTCGCCAAGGCCGTCGGGTCGATCATCGGCGGGCAGATGCTGCAGGACGCGTCGGCGTTCGTACAGGCCTTCGACACCTTGTTCGGCGGGTTCGCCGAGCGGGCCGAGAAGACCTACGCGCTGCTGCGCTCGGAGGGGACGGCGTTCCTCGTCGTCGCCGCGCCGGAGCCGGACGCGCTGCGCGAGGCGGCGTACTTCACCGAGCGGCTGTCGTCGGAGGACATGCCGCTGGCCGGGCTCGTGCTGAACCGGACCCACCCAGTGCTCGCGCCGGTCTCCGCGGCGCGTGCGCGGGCCGCGGCCGAGCAGGTCGGCGGGCCGGGGTCGCAGATCGCGGCCGCGGTGCTGCGGCTGCACGCCGACCGCGTCGACCTGCACGAACGGGAGGAGCACCTGCTCACCCGGTTCTCCGCCGCCCACCCCGGCGTGTCGGTGACGCGGGTCCCCGCGCTGGCCGGCGACATCGCCGACCTCGACGGGCTGCGCCGGGTCGGCGCGCTGCTGGCCGGCGAGGCCGAGACCGGCGCCGCGGCGACGGCGGGCTGAGGCTCAGGACACGCCGAGCGCCGCCCGCAGCCGGGCCGACCGGGGCGCGAACACCTCCAGCACCCCGACCGCGCGCAGGCCGGGCAGCAGGTCCCGCAGGTGAGCGGCCAGACCGGCCTCGGCCGGGTGCCCCGCGGGCAGCGCCTCCAGGGACCGCGCCGTCGCGACGAACGCGGCGACCGTCCTCGTGCGTACCTGCGCTCCACCCAGCTCCTCCAGTCGGCGCTGGACCGTGTGGAGGCCGACCGGTTCGCGACGGTCTCGTCGAGGGCCTGCGCGATCCCGGGCGCTGATCTCAGGGCATCGAGAAGAAGATCATCGGGTTGCGTGAGGTCCCGCGGACGCCGGTGATCCCCAGCTCGGCCCGGACGGCGTCGAGCGCGCGCAGGTTCCGCGGCGCCGCCGCTCGCGAGGAGGTGAACCAGCCGGTGCCGCTGCGTTCCAGGTGCCGCAGCACCTCGGACCCCTCGGTGAACGGGCGCGCCCGGGGCAGGTGGAACACGTCGTGCACGCTGGTCGGGGTGCCGGTCGCGATCCGCCCGAACAGGTGCTCCAGGTACCAGCGGGCGAAGCGGCGCCCGTGGTCGGCGTCCACGAAGAGGTAGCCCGTGTCGGCCGGGACCTTCTCGACGGTCTCGCGCAGGTCCCCGCGGTGGAACGTCCAGCGCCCGGTCGACAGCTCCTCGGGCACGGTGCCGCACACGTGGTCGACCAGGTCGAACGACTGCAGGTGACCGGACCCGTTGTCGCGCAGCGCGGACAGGATCCAGGTGGTGGACCAGCCGTAGTAGGTGCCGACCTCCACCACCTGCGACGGCCGGTGGTGGCGCAGCAGCAGGTAGGTCAGCTCGGCCTCGACGTCGTCGAGCTGCGGGGTGATCGTGCCGTCGGCGAGGAGTTCCCGCTGCCGGTCGATCACCATGGCGAGGTCGTCGGCGTGCGTCCGGTAGAGGCCGGCCAGGAACTCGAGCACGCGCCTGACGCTATCGGGTCAGGCGCTCCTGCTGCGTCCGGCGTAGTGGTCGGAGCGCGCTCGCCCGAGCAGCGCGGCCCAGTCGCGCACGTCCGGGCGCCGGCGCAGGAGCGCGCGGCGCTCCCGCTCGGTCATCCCGCCCCACACGCCGAACTCGACCCGGTGGTCCAGGGCGTGTGCCAGGCACTCGGTGCGGACCGGGCAGGACAGGCAGAACTCGCGGGCCTCGCGCTGGTCGGCACCGGTGACGAACAGGTTCTCGGCGTCGGAGGTGCGGCAGCGTGCGGCCGCACGCCAGTTCCAGACCGCGGTGCAGGCGCGGACGACGACGGCGGGGCGCAGGCGGGGCCTGCCGGTGACGGGACGCAGCGTGTCGAGCATCGGGTCGCCTCTCGGGCCGGGGCGGGCCCGGTGGCCCGCGACGTGATGCCTCGATCCTGGGACGCGGAGGGTGCCCGGGTCAGCGCGCAAAACTACGCAACCTGGGGACACGAGCCTGACCGTGTCCTGACCTCCCGGCCCGTAGGCTTGTCCCTGTGAGGTTCCCCCGGCGTCTGCTCCGCCCGCTCGGCGTCCTCGCCGGCCTGTGCATCCTGCTCGGTGTGGTCACGGCGGGCATGGCCTTCCCGCTGGTCGGCGGTCTCGGCGTGCTGTCCAACGAGGCGGGTGACAGCGTCACGTCGAGCTCGGCGGACCTGGTCGGCACCCGCCCGCCGCTGACGACGACGCTCACCGACTCCGACGGCCGCCCGATCGCCTACCTGTTCGACCAGAACCGCACCGAGGTCACGAACGACCAGATCTCGACCGCGATGAAGGGCGCGATGCTGGCGATCGAGGACCGCCGGTTCTACGAGCACGACGGCGTCGACTGGCAGGGCACGCTGCGCGCGGTCGTCGCGAACTCGGCGTCCGGCGACGTCGTCCAGGGTGCCTCGACGATCACCCAGCAGTACGTCAAGAACTACATGCTCTACGTCGACGCGACGAGTGAGGCCGAGCGGCTCAAGGCCACCGAGCAGACCCCGGCCCGCAAGCTCAAGGAGGCGCGGATCGCCCTGCAGCTGGAGCGCCAGCTGTCCAAGGACGAGATCCTCAACCGCTACCTCAACATCGTCTTCCTGGGCAACGGGTCCTACGGCGTCGCCGCCGGGGCGCGCACCTACTTCAACACCACGCCGGACAAGCTGACCGTCCCGCAGGCCGCGATGCTCGCCGGGATGGTCCGCTCGACGAACCAGTTCGACCCGGTGCAGAAGCCGGAGGCCGCCCTGCAGCGGCGCAACGTCGTCATCGACCAGATGCGCCAGCAGCAGATGATCGACGACGCCCAGGCGAAGCAGGCCATGGCCGCTCCGCTCGGCATCGCGAACCCGCTGGTCCGCGTGCCGAACGGCTGCAACGGCGCCGGCGACATGGGCTTCTTCTGCAAGTACGTGACGCAGTACCTCACCGAGGCCGGCTTCACCGAGGAGCAGATCCAGCGCGGCGGCTACACCATCCGCACCACCCTGGACCGCCGCGCGATGACCGAGGTCAAGCGCTCCCTCGACAAGGAGGTGCCGCCGGACACCCCCAACGTCGCGAACGTGATGTCGCTGGTCCAGCCCGGCCAGGACAAGCACCGCGTGCTCGCGATGGGGTCGAGCCGCACGTTCGGTCTGAACGCCGACGCCGAGGAGACCAGCTACGGCCTGCCGTACCAGCCGGTCAACCTCGGGGCCGGGTCCACGTACAAGATTTTCACCGCGGCCACCGCGCTGGAGAAGGGCCTCGGCATCAACTACTCGATGCAGGTGCCGCCCTCGGGCTACGCCTCCCCGATCTACGTCGACGGCAGCGGGCGACCCGTCCCGGTCGCGAACGCCGGCAACTACCCCGGCCGGATGAGCCTGACCGACGCGCTCGCGCAGTCGCCGAACACCGCGTTCATCAAGCTCGAGGAGTTCACCGGGGTGCCGGACGTGGTCGACATGGCCGTCCGCCTCGGCATGAAGTCCCTGGCCACGACGCCGTTCGTCGACCCGGGCACCGGCAAGCGCACCGACCGCTCGATCGCCGAGGTGATCAAGGACCAGCGGCTCGCGTCGTTCACGCTCGGCGTCACCCCGACGTCGGTGCTGGAGCTGGCCAACGTCGGCGCCACCCTGTTCTCCCAGGGCAGGTGGTGCCCGCCGACACCGATCGACTCGATCACCGATGCCGAGGGCAAGCCCGTCCCGATCACCGAGGAGCCCTGCCAGCAGGCCGTCGAGCCCGCCCTGGCGAACACCCTCGTCACCGGCCTGAGCAAGGACGACATCGCCGGCACCTCCGCCGCCGCCGCGAAGGCCGCCGGCTGGACCCGGCCGATGGCGGGCAAGACCGGGACGACCCAGCAGCACAAGTCGGCCGCGTTCATGGGCGCGATCCCGGAGATGGCCGGAGCGGTCATCACTTTCGACAACTCCAACCGCCCGCAACCCCTCTGCGACGGCGGCGGCGCCCCCTTCGCCTGCGGGAACGGCAACATCTTCGGCGGCAAGACCCCGGCCCGGACGTGGTACGGCGCGGTGACCCCGCTGGTGGCGAACACCCCGCCGACGCCCCTGCCCGCGACCGACCCCCGCTACCTCGACGGCGGCGCCGAGTCCCGCATCCCGGACGTCGTCGGCCGGTCGGTCGGCGCCGCCCGCGGTGAGCTGGAGGGCGCCGGCTGGCAGGTCACCACCCGCACCGTCGACAACAACGCTCCGGAGGGGACGGTCGTCGGGCAGGAGCCCCGCGGCGCCGCGCTCCCGGGTGAGCAGGTGACCTTGCAGGTCAGCAGTGGGTCGGTGCCGGCCCCGCCGCCGCCCCCGGGCACCCCGACGCCCGGCCCGGCCCCGGGGCAGGACGGCGG
>NZ_JAMXSG010000287.1:0-7147 GCF_024124365.1 Pseudonocardia sp. McavD-2-B | reverse complement strand
CGGTCCGGCCCTACGTCATGACCGGCGGCCGTACCCGGGTCCGCGCCGAGCTGCGGCTGGAGACGCTGGTCTCGGTGCGGCCCGCCCCCGGCCCCGTCCCGCGCGCCGACTCGGTCGAGCGCGCCGCGGTGCTGCGGCTGTGCACCCGGCCCCGGTCGGTGTCGGAGGTCGCGGCGCTGGCCGCGGTGCCGCTGGGCGTCGCCCGGGTGCTCATCGACGACCTCGCCTCCGAGGGGCGCCTGGTGGTGCACGGTGTGTCCTCGGCGGAGGACGGGCCGAGCGTCGCGTTGATGGACCGGGTGCTGGCCGGGCTGCGCCGGCTCTGACCCGCCGGGCCCGCGGGTGTCCTGCGGGGCCCGCGCGCCGGGGCCAGGATGGGGACATGACCGATCCCCGTCCCGTCCGCATCGGACTGCAGCTGCAGCCCCAGCACGCCGACTACGCCGACATCCGCCGCACCGTGGCCGCCGCCGAGGAGGCCGGCGTCGACGTCGTCTTCAACTGGGACCACTTCTTCCCGCTCTACGGCGAGCCCGACGGCAAGCACTTCGAGTGCTGGACCATGCTCGGCGCCTGGGCCGAGGCGACCTCCCGGGTGGAGATCGGCGCCCTGGTGACCTGCAACAGCTACCGCAACCCCGAGCTGCTCGCCGACATGGCCCGCACCGTCGACCACATCTCCGACGGCCGGCTGATCCTGGGCATCGGCTCCGGCTGGTTCCAGCGCGACTACGACGAGTACGGCTACGAGTTCGGCACCGCGGGCGGCCGGCTGAACGACCTGGCCGCGGCCCTGCCCCGCATCCGGAGCCGCTGGTCGGCGCTCAACCCGGCGCCGACCCGCGACATCCCGATCCTCATCGGCGGCGGGGGCGAGAAGAAGACCCTGCGCTACACCGCCGAGCACGCCGGCATCTGGCACGGCTTCGGCGACGTCGACACCGTCACCCGCAAGAGCGGCA
Organism: Pseudonocardia sp. McavD-2-B; assembly: GCF_024124365.1. Classification (NCBI taxonomy): domain Bacteria; kingdom Bacillati; phylum Actinomycetota; class Actinomycetes; order Pseudonocardiales; family Pseudonocardiaceae; genus Pseudonocardia; species Pseudonocardia sp. McavD-2-B. The sequence continues at coordinate 6,185 of NZ_JAMXSG010000287.1, read as the reverse complement.
TCCTCGACGGGCACTGCCGCGACATCGGCCGCGACCCGGCCGAGATCGAACGCTCGGTCGGCGTCGAGGGCGCCCCGGAGGACGACGGCGCCGCCCTGTACGACGCCGGGGTGCGCCTGTTCACCGTCGGCCAGGACGGCCAGGGCGGCTACGACCTGTCCCGGCTGAAGGACTGGATCGCCTGGCGCGACGAGCGCAACGGCTGAGCTCAGAGGGCACGCAGGAACGGGTCCCGGATCAGGTCCGGGACCCGTTCCGCGACGACCGCGGGTGCGTAGTACCAGCCCTGCGCGTTGGCGCAGCCGTACTCGCGCAGCCGCGCCGCCTGCTCCCGGGTCTCCACCGCCTCGGCGGTGACCTCCAGGTCCAGCGCGGAGGCCAGCGAGATCAGCGTGCGCAGGATGACGTCGTCGCGCTCGGCGGTCCCGGCCAGGAAGTGCCCGGCCAGCTTGAGCCGGTGCACCGGCAGGTGCCGCAGGTAGGCGAGGTTGGAGTAGCCGGTCCCGAAGTCGTCGATGGCGATCTTCACACCGAGCCGGTCGAGCTCGCGCAGCGTGGCCAACGGCCGGCCGGGGGAGCCCATCAGGTCGGACTCGGTCAGCTCGATCTGCAGCAGCTCCGGCGGCCAGTCGTGGCGCTCCAGCGTCGCCGCGACGTCGGCGACCAGGTCCGACTCGGTCACCTGCCGGGCGGCGACGTTCACGCTGATCGTCAGCGGCCTGCCCGGGTACGCGTCGGCCCAGACCCGGCCCTGCCGGCACGCCTCGTCGAGGACCCGGCGGCCCAGCGGCACGACCAGCCCGGTCTCCTCGGCGAGCGGGATGAACCGGTCCGGGCCCAGCAGCTGCCCGTCGGGCCGCTGCCAGCGCACCAGCGCCTCGACCCCGATGGTCTGCTCGTCGGCCAGGCGCACCAGGGGCTGGTAGACGACCACGAAGTCGTCGCGGCGCAGCGCCTCGGGCATCTGCGAGGACAGCTCGAAGCGGGCGACGTCGTCGCGGTGCCGGTCGCGGTCGTAGAGCACGTAGCGCCCGCGGCCGGCGCGCTTGGCCGAGTACAGGGTGGTGTCGGCGGCGGCGATCAGCTCGTCGATGCCCAGCTCGCCGTCATGGCGCACCACCCCGACGCTGGCCGAGATCACGATGTCGCGGCCGTCGACGCGCACCGGGCGGCGCACGGTCCCCAGCGCGCGGGTCGCGACCTCCTCCAGCTCGGCCCGGTCGGCGGTGCGCGGCACCAGCACGACGAACTCGTCGCCGCCCATCCGCGCGACGAGGTGCCCGCCGGGCTCCAACGCGCCCCGGAGCCGGTCGGCCAGGACCTGCAGCAGCCGGTCCCCGGCCTGGTGGCCCAGGGTGTCGTTGACGACCTTGAACCCGTCCAGGTCCAGATAGCAGACCCCCGGGCGGGCACCGGAGGAGCCCGCGTCGATCGCGGTGCGCAGGCGTTCGAAGAACAGCGACCGGTTCGGCAGCCCGGTCAGCGGGTCGTGCGACGCCTGGTGGGCCAGGCTCTCCTGCATCAGCAACTGGTCGGTCACGTCGGACACCACCGCGACGAGCAGCTGCTCGTCACCGCCGACCGGGCCGAGCAGGGTGACCACGGCGTCGATCCACACGTCGCTGTCGTCGGCGCGCCGGACCGGGCGGACCACCCGGAGCCGGTCCAGGGAGCCGTCGAGCAGCCGCGGCCGCTCCGCCCACACCTCCGGCGCCGACTCCCGGGGCACGAAGTCGGTGACCCGCATCCTCAGCAGCTGTGCGGGCGTGTACCCGGACATGACGGCGGCGGTCTCGTTCACCTCGACGAGCCGCCCGTCCGGGTCGAAGATCACGATCCCGACGGCCGCGGAGTCGACGACGGTCCGCAGCCGCAGGTCCGAGCGACGGCGGGCCTCCTCGGCGACGCGGCGGGCCTCCAGCGCGGCCCGGGTGACCTGCTCGTGCTCGGCGAGGACCAGGCTGCGGGTGGCCTCGGTGAACCCGCGGGCGAACGCCGCCAGCACGGCCGCGATCCGCCGGACCCGGGCGGCGGTGTCCGCGGCGGGCTCCAGGTGCGCCCCCAGCAGCTCCATCCCGATCTCCAGGCAGCCCGGCTGGTGGATGCGCGCCCGCACCAGGTCCCCGCCGGCGGCCGCCGGGAGGGCCGGGTCGTACCGCTCCGCGAGCGCGGCCTCCCGCAACTGGCCGGTCACCCGGTCGAGGACCGGGCGGAGCTCGGTGGCCGGCAGCACCGAGTGCCGGGCCAGCTCCGAGGCCCAGGGACCGGCGAGGTCGGCGGGGTCGGGGAGTGCTGCGGGGACGAGCGCCCGTCCGTGGTCGGCGCGAGCAGCGGCGACGTCGGCCTGCTGCATCCACCGCCCCCGTTCGCTCCGGTGGGAGGGACTTCCCTCATGATTGGGATGATCGGTGAACACCGTAACCGATCCGACCCGCCCGGTGGGGCCGACCGGGTTACGTCGGCGCCCCGCGACGGGCCGGTCGGGTCAGACCGGCGACCCGTCGGTCACCTCCGTCACCCACACGACGGCCTCACCGGCCTCGTCGGAGGCAGCGAGGTCCACCTCGGCGGTGATCGCCCAGTCCCGGTCGCCTGCCGGGTCGTCGAGGACCTGGCGCACCAGCCAGCGGTCGGCCTCCTCGGTGAGGTCGAACAGCTCGGGCCCGCGCGCGTCCGGCCCGAAGCCGATCCGGTCGTGGATCGCGAAGTAGGGGGCCAGGGCGTCCCGCCAGCGGTCGGCGGTCCAGCCGGCGTCGGCGTCGAGGTCGCCCAGCTCGGCGTAGCGGCCCATCGCCGCGAGCTCCACCCGGCGGAACAGCGCGTTGCGCACCATGACCCGGAACGCGCGGGCGTTGCCGGTGACCCCGGTCGGCGTGGCGACGGCGACCTCGGCCCCCGGCGGCAGCACCTCCCCGTCGGCACCCGCCCCGGCGGCGAGCTTCTCCCACTCGTCGAGCAGCGAGGAGTCGGTCTGGCGGACCAGCTCGCCCAGCCACTCCACGAGGTCGGTGAGCTCCTCGGTGCGGGCGTGCTCGGGCACGGTCTGGCGCAGCGCCCGGTAGGCGTCGGCCAGGTAGCGCAGCACCAGGCCCTCGGAGCGGGCGAGCTGGTAGTGCGAGACGTACTCGGTGAACGTCATCGCCCGCTCGCTCATGTCCCGGACCACCGACTTCGGCGACAGGACGGCGTCGGCGACCCACGGTGCGCCGCGGCGGTAGGTCTCCAGCGCCGCGTGCAGCATCTCGTCGAGGGGCTTGGGGTGGGTGACCTCCTCCAGGCGGGCCATCCGCTCCTCGTACTCGATGCCGTCGGCCTTCATCGCCGCGATCGCCTCGCCGCGGGCCTTGTTCTGCTGGGCGGCGAGGATCTGGCGGGGGTCGTCGAGGGTCGACTCGATCACCGAGAGCACGTCAAGGGCGTAGGTCGGCGACTCCCGGTCGAGGAGCTCGAACACCGCCAGCGCGAACGGCGACAGCGGCTGGTTGAGTGCGAAGTCCAGCTGCAGCTCGTCGACCACCCGCGCCCGTGGACGGGTCGCACCGTCCACGGTGTACTGCTCGACGACGCCGGAGGTGCGCAGCGCCCGGTAGATCGCGATCGCCCGCAGCATGTGCTTCAGCTGCCGCTTGCGGGGCTCGTGGTTGTCGGTGAGCAGGTGCTCCATCGCGGCGTAGGTGTCCCCGCCGCGCGACACGACGTTGAGCAGCATCGCGTGGGTGACCTCGAAGTGGCTCGTCAGCGGCTCCGGCCGGGCCTGCTGCAGCTTCTCGAACGAGGTCTCCGACCAGCCGACGAAACCCTCGGGCGGCTGCTTGCGGGCTACCTTGCGGCGCTTCTTCGGGTCGTCGCCCGCCTTGGCCAGTGCCTTGGCGTTCTCGATGTCGTGCTCGGGGGCCTGCGCGACGACGGTGCCGACGGTGTCGTACCCGGCCCGCCCGGCGCGGCCGGCGATCTGGTGGAACTCGCGGGCCTTGAGGGGGCGCACGCGGCGCCCGTCGTACTTGGACAGGGCGGTGAACAGCACCGTGCGGATCGGCACATTGATGCCGACGCCGAGGGTGTCGGTACCGCAGATGACCTTGAGCAGGCCGGCCTGGGCGAGGGTCTCCACCAGCCGCCGGTAGCGGGGGAGCATCCCCGCGTGGTGCACGCCGATCCCGTGGCGCACCAGGCGGGACAGGGTGCGGCCGAAGCCGGAGGTGAACCGGAACGCCCCGATCGTCTCGGCGATCGCGGCCTTGTCCTCCTTGGAGGTGACGTTGACGCTCATCAGCGCCTGCGCCCGTTCGACGGCGGCCTGCTGGGTGAAGTGCACGACGTAGACCGGCGCCTCACGCGTCGACAGCAGCTCGGTGATCGTCTCGTGCAGCGGCTCGACGACGTAGCGGAAGTGCAGCGGCACCGGCCGCTCCACCGAGGTGATCTCCGCGGTCTCCCGCCCGGTGCGCCGGGTCAGGTCCTCCGCGAAGAACGACGTGTCGCCCAGCGTGGCGCTCATCAGCAGGAACTGCGCCTGCGGCAGCTCGACGATCGGCACCTGCCAGGCCCAGCCGCGCGACGGGTCGGCGTAGAAGTGGAACTCGTCCATGATCACCGAGCCGACGTCGGTCCCGGGGCCCTCGCGCAGGGCGAGGTTCGCCAGGATCTCCGCGGTGCAGCAGATGATCGGAGCCTTCTCGTTCACCGCGGCGTCGCCGGTCAGCATGCCGACCTTGTCCGCGCCGAACACCTCGCACAGCGCGAAGAACTTCTCGCTGACCAGCGCCTTGATCGGCGCGGTGTAGAAGCTGCGCTCACCGCGGGCCAGCGCCGCGGCGTGCGCGCCGATCGCGACCAGCGACTTCCCCGAGCCCGTCGGCGTCGAGAGGATCACGTTGGCGCCGGTGACCAGCTCCAGCAGCGCCTCCTCCTGCGCCGGGTACAGCGACAGACCGCGCTCGTCGAACGCCCACTCGGCGAAGGTGTCCACCAGCGCGGCGGGATCCGGGGGGTTCGCGGGGTCGGAGGAGCGCGGCAGCCGGTCGGTGAGCGTCATGATGGGACCGATCGTCGCAGACACCCCCGACACCGGGCGCCGCAGCGCCGAGGTGGCGCCCGCACTCGCCCGTGCGGGGGATAGCGTGGATGCCGTGGTGGGGGGCGGTGCGACGCACGGCGCCGGGCAGGCGCGCGCCGGCGCGGGTCCTGGCGCGCCCATGCCCGACCTCATCCCGCCGATGCTGCCCGCCGCGGGCGAGCTGACCGACGCGGGCGACCCGGACCGCTGGGCGGTCGAGTTCGCCTGGGAGGGCCACCGCTGCGTGGCCTACGCCCGGCCCGGCCGCGTCCGGCTGCTGTCCTCCACCGCACGCAGCGTGACCGGGTCCTTCCCCGAGCTCGCCGTGCTCGGCGACCAGGCCCCGCCGGGCGGCATGGTGCTCGACGGCACCGTCGTCGCCCTCGACGAGGCGGGCCGCCCGTCGCGCGGTCCGCTCCTGCGCCGCACCGCGACGGTGTCCCCGGACGCGGCCCTGCGGTCCGAGGTCCCGGTCGGCTACGTGGTCACCGACCTGCTGTTCTGCGACGGCCGCCGCACGTGCGAGCTGCCCTACCGGCGCCGCCGCGCGGAGCTGGAGGCGCTCGACCTGGCCGGACCGAAGATCCTGGTCCCGCCCTCGTTCGGGCTCGACGAGGCCGACCTCGTGGTCCGGACCGCGGAGCGCTACGGCCTCGACGGGCTGCACCTCAAGCGGCTCGACCTGCCCTACCAGCCCGGGCGGCGCACCCGGAACTGGCTGCGGGTGCCGCTGCGCCGCCACCGGCAGGTGCTCGTCGCGGGCTGGGTGCCCGCCGGGGCCCCGGGCGGGGGCCGGGAGCGGATCGGCGCGGTGCTGCTGGCGCTGCCCGAGCCCGGCGGGCTCCGCTACGTGGGCCGCGTCGGGATCGGCGCCGCCGACGTCGACGCCCGCACCGTCCTGCGTGTCCCCGCCACCGGGACCCCGCCGCTCGGGGTGCCCGACGGGATCGGCGTCGACCCCCGCTGGCTGGCCCCCGGCCTGGTCGCGGCGGTCGAGCACCGGGGCCGGACGGCCGCCGGACGGCTCACCCTGCCGTCGTGGCGCGGTCTGGTGGCGCCCGCCGAGCACGACGACGACCTGGCCACCGCGATCGACGCGGCGCGCCGGGCGGCGTCGGCGGTCCGCCCG
>NZ_JAMXSG010000286.1:0-7194 GCF_024124365.1 Pseudonocardia sp. McavD-2-B | reverse complement strand
GCGGCCGGGCCGGTGCCGACGGCCCTGGCCGGCCCTGTCGTGCCACCCCCACCCGCCGCCCGGCTGCAGCACGCCCCCGCGGCCGACGCGGAGCCGCCCGGCACCCTGCGCGAGCTCCTCGCGGCGATCACCGGGTCGGCGACGGCCGACCCGCTCGACCTCGCGCCCGGCACGCTCGCCGTCGACCGGGAGGGGGAGGAGGGGCTCGCCGTGTCCTGGGCGCTGCTCGACACCGACGACGGCCGCTGGACCGGCTCCGCGGACGCTGCGACCCGCCGTAGCGAGGCCGAGTCGACGATCAAGGCCTGGCTGGCCCTGGACACCCTGCGGGCCGCCGCGCAGCGGGGCCGCCCGGTCCCGCCCGCCGTACGTGCCGACATCGCCGCCGCCGTCCGCGCCTCCGACGACGGCGCGGCCGAACGGCTCTACCGCGCGCTCGGCGGCGACGCGAGCACTGCCCGGCTCGGACCGGAGTGCGGGGTGGCGGTGTCGACGTCGCGGCCCGGGTGGTGGTCCTACACGCAGGTCAGCGCGCTCGACGCCGCCCGCGTCCTCGCCTGCGTGCGCGAGCGCGCCCCCGGCCTGCCCGGCGGACCCGCACTGCTCGCCGACCTCGACGCCGTCACCCCGGACGGGCGGTCCGGGATCCGGCCCGTGCTCCCCGGCGCCGTCGCGGAGAAGAACGGCTGGACCCTGCACGGCGCGGACGGCTGGAACGTGCACTGCGTGCTGGCCTGGGAGGACCGCGCGCTGGCCGTCCTCACCACCTATCCGGGCGGGCTCGGCGTCGAGTACGGCTGGCAGGTCTGCCGCGACGTCGCCGCGGACGTGCTCGCCGCGTCCTGAGGCGGACGGTTTCGACGGGCCCGGCGCCGGGAATGCGATCGATCGCCCCGACCCGACGAGAGGTGGACGATGACCGGCTTCTTCGGCCCCGGCGACCCCCGCGGCCCGGTGCACCGGATCGACCTGACCCGGCTGCTGAGCGGCGGTGCCCGCGAGATCATGGCCCGGGCCGCCCAGGAGGCCGCGGAACGCGGTGACACCGACCTCGACGCCACGCACATCCTGCTGGCCTGCGCCCGCACCGACACCACCCGCGGCTGGATCGCCCGGGCCGGCGGCGACCCGGACACGATCGCCCGCATCCTGGAGGAGCGCCTGCCACGCCCCGGCGGTGGCCACGACGCGGGGCGGCCGCCGTCGCTGACGCCGTCGGCCAAGCGCGCGCTGCTCGACGCGCACCAGATCTCCCGCTCGCTCGGGTCGAGCTACATCGGGCCCGAGCACCTGCTGCTCGCGCTCGCCGCCAACGAGGACTCCGCCGCGGGCCGGCTGCTCGCCCGCTCCCGGTTCAGCCCCGGCGCGATGACCCCGCAGGCCCCCGCCGGGACGGGCGCGACGGGCACCCCGGACCCGGGCGCGGTCGCGGACACCGGCACCCCGACCCTGGACCAGTACGGTCAGGACCTCACGGAGGCCGCCCGCGGCGGCGGGTTGGACCCGGTCATCGGCCGCGCCGACGAGATCGAGCAGACCGTCGAGGTCCTGTCCCGCCGGACCAAGAACAACCCGGTGCTGATCGGGGAGGCCGGGGTCGGGAAGACCGCCGTCGTCGAGGGGATCGCCCAGCGCATCGCCGACGGCGAGGTGCCCGACACCCTGCGCGGACGCCGCGTCGTGCAGCTGGATCTGGCCGGTGTCGTCGCCGGCACCAAGTACCGCGGCGACTTCGAGGAACGCATGCGCACGCTGATCGAGGAGATCCGGTCGCACAGCGACGCGCTGATCGTGTTCATCGACGAGCTGCACACGATGGTCGGCGCGGGCACCGGGGGAGGGGACGGCGGCGGTGCGATGGACGCCGGGAACCTGCTCAAGCCCGCGCTGGCCCGCGGCGAGCTGCATGTCATCGGCGCCACCACGATCGACGAGTACCGCCGCCACATCGAGTCCGACAGCGCGCTGGCCCGCCGCTTCCAGCCGGTGCTGGTGCCCGAGCCGTCGGTGGAGGACGCCGTCACGATCCTGCGCGGCCTCGCCGATCGCTACGAGGCCCACCACCAGGTCCGCTACACCCCGGACGCGCTGCGCGCGGCGGTGGAGCTGTCCGACCGCTACGTCACCGACCGGTTCCTGCCGGACAAGGCGATCGACCTGCTCGACCAGGCCGGCGCCCGGGTCCGGTTGCGTACCCGCACCCCCACCGTGGACCGGCGGGCCGTCGAGCAGCGTCTCGACGCGCTGCAGCGTGACAAGGACCAGGCCGTCGCGCACGAGGACTACGAGAAGGCCTCCCAGCTGCGCGACGAGATCACCGCTGCCCGCGAGGAGCTGACCGCCGACCCCACCGACCCCGACGGTCGCGCACCCGTCGTCGGCGTCGAGGAGATCGCCGAGGTCGTCGCGCGCTCCACCGGCATCCCGGTCGCCCAGCTCACCGAGGCGGAACGGGACCGGCTGCTCAAGCTGGAGGACGAGCTGCACCAGCGCGTCATCGGGCAGGACGCCGCGGTCACCGCCGTGGCCGAGGCCATCCGCCGCTCGCGCTCCGGGCTCGGCGACGAGAACCGCCCGGTGGGCAGCTTCCTGTTCCTCGGCCCCACCGGGGTCGGCAAGACCGAGCTGGCCCGCGCCCTGGCCGTCGCGCTGTTCGGCGAGGAGGACCGCATGGTCCGCCTGGACATGAGCGAGTACGGCGAGAAGCACACCGTCGCGCGGATGGTCGGCGCCCCGCCCGGCTACGTCGGCTACGGCGAGTCCGGCGAGCTGACCGAGGCGGTGCGCCGGCGGCCGTACTCGGTGCTGCTGCTCGACGAGATCGAGAAGGCGCACCCGGACGTGTTCAACACGCTGCTGCAGGTCCTCGACGACGGCCGGCTGACCGACGGCCAGGGCCGTACCGTCGACTTCCGGCACACAGTGATCATCATGACCTCGAACGTGGGGTCGGAGCTGATCACCGGACACGGGACCACGCTCGGCTTCGGCCCGGCCGCCGGCCCGGACACCACCCCCGCCGAGCGGGAGGAGGCGGTGCTGCGCGACCGGCTGATGCCGCGGCTGCGGGAGGTCTTCCGGCCCGAGTTCCTGAACCGGATCGACGAGACCATCGTCTTCCGCCGGCTCGAGGCCGAGCAGCTCACCCGGATCACCCGGCTACTGCTCGACGACACCCGCGACCGGCTCGGCCGGATGGACATCGGCTTCGAGATCAGCGACGACGCCGTCGCGCTGCTCGCCGAGCACGGGCACGCCCCCGAGTTCGGGGCGCGTCCGCTGCGCCGCACCATCCGCCGCGAGCTCGACAACCCGCTGTCGTCGATGCTGCTCGACGGGCGGATCGGCGCGGGCCGCACCGCCCGGGTCGGCGTCGAGGACGGGGCGTTGAGCATCGAGGCGGTGGCGGTCCCCACCGGCTGAACCCGACCTCGCAGGGTTCACATGCGAATGTGTGCATGTATGGTGGCCGCATGGGGCACGGACACGGACACGGCGGCGGGTCGGGCCACGGGCACGCCGGCGCGGGCACCGACCGCCGCCGGCTGGCGACGGCACTCGGCGTCACCCTGATCACGGCGGTCCTCGGCGCCGCGGGCGCGGTCTACACCGGCTCGCTCGCGCTGCTGGCCGACCTCGGCCACCTGCTCACCGACGCAGGGGCGCTGGTCGCGGCGCTGATCGCCAGCGTGCTCGCCACCCGACCGGCGACGACGTCGCGGACCTACGGGATGGGCCGGGCCGAGGTGCTCGTGGCGGCGCTGAACGCGCTGACCCTCGTCGCGGTCGTGGTGTGGGTGGGCATCGAGGCGGTGCAGCGGTTGTTCGTGCCCGCAGCGATCCCGGGCCTGCCGCTGCTGGTCATCGGCGTGCTCGGCCTGATCGGCAACCTGGTGTCGCTCGCCGTCCTGGCCGGCGGCGACCGCGGGAACATGAACATGCGCGGTGCCATGCTGCACGTCCTCGGCGACGCCCTCGGCTCGGTGGGCGTGCTCGCCGCCGCCGTCGTCCTGATGACGACCGGCTGGCCCTACGCGGACACGATCGCCTCGCTCTTCATCGTCGCGCTCATCCTCCCGCGTGCCGTGGCGCTGCTGCGCGAGGCCGCGCACGTCCTGCTGGAGGGGGCGCCCAAGGGGGTCGACGCCCAGGAGGTCAAGGCGGCGCTGCTGGCCGTCGACGGGGTGGCCGACGTCCACGACCTCCACGTGTGGGCGATCAACGACCGCACCCCGGCCATGTCGGCGCACGTCGTCGTCGACGAGGAGGTGTCCGCGCACTGCGGGGACACCTCGGTCCTCGACCGGGCCGGGCACGTGCTGCGCGAGCGGTTCGGCCTCGACCACTCCACCCTGCAGGTCGAGCACGCAGCGCACACCGGGCACGAGAACCACTGCGGCTGAGACGCCCGATGGTCCGCGGGGCCGCCGTGGGTAGCCTCCGGGCGTGGAGCACGCGTCCGGCCCGTCCACGCCCGAGGGGGCGAGCCCGCGTGACCGCGGCGCGGGCGTCGCCGGCGTCCGTGCCGCGGCCGGGGGAGTGACCGCGCGCGCCGTCGCGCCGGACGGCGCCGGCATCGCTTTCGACGTCCGGGGCACCGGCGACCCGCTGGTGCTGCTGCCCGGACAGGCGAACTCGCGGCACTGGTGGAGCACCGTGCGTGCGGATCTCGTCAAGTACCGCACCGTCGCCGTGGACACCGCAGGCACCGGGTGCAGCGACGACGTCGTCGACCGCGACTGGAGCACACGCCGGCTCGCCCGCGATGTCGTCGCCGTGCTGGACGCGGCCGGGATCGACCGTGCCCACCTCTACGGGACGTCGATGGGCGGCCGGGTCGCGCAGTGGGTCGCCGCCGACCACCCGGACCGGGTGGGTGCGCTCGTCCTCGCGTGCACCACCGCGGGCGGACCCGACGCGATCCCTCCCGCCCCGGAGGTTCTGCGTCGCCTCGCCGACCCGGCGGACAATGCCGCCGAGCTGCGACGGCTGATGGTCGGTCCGGAGACGACCGGCCCGCTGACCGTGCTCGGCGACGACACCATGAGCCCGGCGGCCCGGGCGGGGCACCGCCGGGCGAGCGCCCGCCACGACGCCGGGGACGCGATCGCGACGATCACCGCCCCGACCCTGGTCCTGCACGGTGCCGACGACGAGTTCACGCCGCCGGGGAACGGACGGCGCCTGGCCGCGCGGATCCCCGGGGCAGAGCTGCTCGTGCTGCCCGGGGCCCGGCACGCCTGCTTCCTCGACGGTCGCGCGACCGCCGCGGTCCTCACCTTCCTCGCACGTCACCCCCTGCGCTGACCGGCGGACCCGGCACCCACGTCGGCGGGCTCCGGCCGGACCAGCAGGCGGACCCGGCCGTCGGCCGCGGCGACACACCGCGGGCCGGTGCCCGGCCCCCGGCACGAGGTGCAACCGGTCCTAGCCCGCCAGGTGCGACCAGCGGGCCGACAGCTCGTCCCAGGTGCCCTCGTCGGCGACCCGCCCGCGATCCAGCACGACCACCCGGTCCGCCCGGGCCAGCGCCGCCCGCTTCGTGCTCGCGCCGACCACGGTGCTGCCGCGGCGGCGCAGCGCGGCCCACAGCTCGATCTCGGTGCGGACGTCCAGCGCGGAGGACACGTCGTCGGCGACGATGAGCTCGGCGCCGGTCGCCAGCGCCCGGGCCATCGCGACCCGCTGCACCTGCCCGCCGGACAGCCGGATGCCCCGGTGTCCGACCACGGCGTCCGGCCCGCCTGCCGTGGCCACGTCCCGGTCGAGCCGGGCGTCGCCGACCGCGTCCTGCACCGGCCGGTCGTGGCCGAGGGCGATGTTGTCGCCGAACGTGCCCGAGAGCACCCGGGGGACCTGCCCGACGTAGGCGACCTGCCCGGGACGCAGGAACGTCTGCGGATCGTCGACCGCGCGCCCGTTCCACCGGATGACGCCCTCGTGCCCGACCAGCCCGGCCAGGCCCGCGAGCAGGCTGGACTTGCCCGACCCGACCTGGCCGGTGACCAGCACCAGCGAGCCCGCCTCGATATCGAGGTCCACGCCCTCGACGCCGACGGTGCCGTCGTCGTGCACCGCGGCGACCTTCTCCAGGCTCAGCCGGTGCAGCGGCTCGCGTCCCACCGGTTCCGGCGCGGGCGCGGTCCCGGTGGCCAGGTCGACCCCCGGCGGCAGCCGGGTCAGGTCCGCAGGACCCGCGAACGGGGCGACGGCTCGTAGCCAGCGCCGTGCGATCGGGGCCTCGGTGACCGCGGCCGCGCACACCTGCCCGAGGAACCCGGCCCCGTTCAGCGTGGTCGACACCAGCAGCGCCGTCGCCAGCGGCCAGGTCCCGGCCAGGTACAGCGACCAGGTGAGCACCACCGCGCCCTGCAGCAGCACGCCGGGGACACCGTCGAGCAGGGTGCGCACCCGGTACTCGCGGACCGTGGCCCGCACCCGGTCGCCGTCGACGGCGACCAGGTGGGCCCGCAGGGCGCCGGTCGCGGCGGCGAGCTTCACCGTGCGCACCGACTCCAGGACCGATCCCAGCGCCGTGCCGAACCGGGCCCTGGCGTCGGCCGCGATCCGCCCGGAGCGCCCCGCGAACGGCGCCCCGATCGCCGCGACGCCCGCGCAGACCAGCAGGAACCCGCCGATCACGGCGGCCGCGCGCACGTCGGCCGCCACCAGCCCGGCCACCACGACGACGACCACCGAGTTGGTGACGTCGACCCAGCGGTCCACGTAGAGGATCATCCGGTCCGAGTCCAGCGCCCGCGCCACGACCTCGCCCGCGGGGGAGCGCGGACCACGCCGCTGCATGGTCTGCCCGCGCAGCACCCCGAGCCGCAGCCGCAGCGTTGTCGCGGACCACCAGCGCGGGTAGGTGCGGAACGCGACGGCGATCCACACCGGGAACAGCATCAGCACCACCGTCAGCGCGGCGGCGGGCCCCCACGGCGTGCCGCCGCCCTCCAGCCCCGCGACGACGAGCCCCCACAGCCAGCCGGTGAGCACACCGGTGGCCGAGCCCAGGGTGGCGAGGGTGAACATCGACCCGCCCGCCAGCCCCCAGCGCGGGTGGGCCAGCGCCAGCCGCAGCACGACCCGCCACAACGGGGGAGCGGGCACCGGGTCCACGGGCGGCACCGCGCGCCGGACCGCCCGGTGCAGCAGCGGGCGCACCGGCTGCGACAACGTCCGCAGTGTCCC
>NZ_JAMXSG010000285.1:0-7246 GCF_024124365.1 Pseudonocardia sp. McavD-2-B | reverse complement strand
GGGCGGGGGCGCGGACGAGCCCGCGCAGCAGCGGCGGGACGGTCCCGCGACGGTGCAGCGTGGCCAGGTCGAGCCGCACCGGGACGAGCGCGGGACGCCCCGTGGCGAGGGCGGCGTCGAACAGGGCGAGGGCCTGCCCTGCGGCGAGCAGCGGCATCCCGGACTCGGCGGCCCGGCGGACGTCGCGCTCGTCGAGACCGGCGGTCATGCCGGCCTCCTGGCCCCACGCGCCCCAGGCCAGGGACACGCCGGGCAGGCCGGCGGCGGCGCGGTGCGCGGCCAGGGCGTCGAGGAACGCGTTGCCGGCGGCATAGTTCGCCTGCCCGGCACCGCCGAACACCCCGGCCACCGAGGAGAACAGCACGAACGCGTCCAGATCCAGATGCTCGGTCGCGCGGTGCAGGTTCCACGCACCGTCCACCTTCGGCGCCAGCACCCGCGCCAGACGCCCGGGCGTGAGCGAGGCCAGCACCCCGTCGTCCAGCACACCGGCGGTGTGCACGACGGCACGCAGCGGGTGGCCACCGGGCACACCGGCCACCAACGCGGCGACCGCATCGGCGTCGGTGACGTCACACGCCGCCACCGACACCTCCGCACCCAGCTCACCGAGCTCGGACACCAGCTCCGCAGCACCCGGCGCGTCCGCACCGGACCGGCTGGTCAGCAGCAGATGCCGCACCCCGTGGGTCGCGACCAGGTGACGGGCGAGCAGCCCGCCCAGGCCACCGGTGCCGCCGGTGACCAGGACGGTGCCCTCGGTGGTCCACGGCCGCGGGAGGGTCAGGACGATCTTGCCGATGTGCTGGGCGGCGCTCATGAAGCGGAACGCGGCGGGGGCGTCGCGGACGTCCCAGGTGCGGACCGGCAGCGGGTCCAGCACGCCGGCCGCGAAGAGGTCCATCAGCTCGGCGAACATGGCGCCGATGGCCTCGGGCTCGACCCAGGCGAGGTCGAAGGCCTGGTAGGAGACGCCGGCCGGCGCGGAGTCCGCGTCGCGGATGTCGGTCTTGCCCATCTCCAGGAACCGGCCGCCGTCGCCGAGCAGCCCCATCGAGGCGTCGACGAACTCCCCGGCCAGCGAGTTGAGGACGACGTCGAGGTCCGTCCCGGCGAAGGTCTCGGCGAACTCCAGGGTCCGCGAGGAGGCGATGTGGTCCTCGGCGACGCCCAGGCTGCGCAGCACGTGCTGCTTGGGCTCCGACGCCGTCGCGTACACCTCGGCACCGAGGTGCCGGGCGATCTGGACCGCGGCCATGCCGACGCCACCGGCACCGGCGTGGACGAGCACCTTCTCCCCCGCCGTCAGGTTCCCGAGCTGGCGCAGGGCGTGCCAGGCGGTGAGGAAGACCAGCGGGACCGACGCGGCGGTCTCCCAGTCCCAGCCGTCCGGGATCCGGGTGAGGCGGCGGGCGTCGTCGACGGCCACCGAGGAGAAGCTGCCCGAGATCATGCCCAGGACGCGGTCGCCCGGGGCGAGCCCGGTGACGTCCGGGCCGGTCGCGAGGACCACCCCCGCCGCCTCGTGGCCGTAGCGGCCGGCGTCGCCGGGGTACATGTCGAGGGACTTGAGCACGTCGCGGAAGTTCAGGCCCGCGGCGCGGATCGCGACCCGCACCTGGTGACCGGTGAGCGGGGCGCCCGCCTCCGGGTGGGGCACGAGGGCGAGGCCGTCGATGCTGCCCGGGGTGGTGCTGTCGAGGCACCAGGCGTCCACCGCCGGCACGACGAGACCGGAGCCGGTCTGCGCCCGGGTCAGGCGCCCGGCGAGCAGGGCACCGTCGCGCACCGCGATCTGCGGCTCACCGGTGTGCAGCGCGGCGAGCAGCAGCGGACCGTCGTCCGCGGCGCCGGCGGTCGCCGGATCGAGGTCGACGAGCACGATGCCGTCGGGGAACTCGGACCGGGCGGAGCGGACGAGGCCGTGCACCGCGGCGGCGGCGACGTCGGTGGGTGCGGTCCCCCCGGCGGCGACGGCGCCCCGGGTGACGACGGCGAGCCGCCCGGAACCGGTCCCGGCGGTCCACTGCTGCAGCAGGTCGAGGACGGCGGCGGTCAGGGTGTGGGCGGCGGTCGCCGTGTCGGCACCTTCACCGTCCACGGTGACGACCACCGTGTCCCCCAGCTCCTCGATCGCCGTGGCGGGGCCGGTGTGGACGGTCGCGTCGGTGCCCGCGGCGGACAGGCCCGCGGCGACCTCGGCGGCTGCGCTGTCCCCGTGGTCGTCCCCGACGCCGATGCCGACGACGGCGACCGTCGCGGGCGCCGGGATGCCGGCCGGGGCGTCGTCGACCGGGGTCCAGTCGAGCGCGAACAGTGCGTCGCCGGTGCCGGTGGGTGCGAGCTGTGCCTCGGCGACCGGGCGGACGGCGAGCGTGTCGACGGTCGCGACCGGGTGGCCCGCCGGGTCGGCGGCGGCGATCGCGATGCCGCCGCCGGTGCGGGTCAGCCGCACGCGCAGCGCGACGGCGCCGGTGGCGTGCAGAGTGACCCCGTCCCAGGAGAACGGGAGGCCTGCGGTGCCGTCGTCGTCGAGCATCCCGGCGTGCAGGGCGGCGTCGAGCAGGGCGGGGTGCAGCCCGAAGCGGGCCGCGTCGTCGGTGGCCTGCCCGGGCAGTGCGACCTCGGCGTAGACGGTGTCGCCGTCCTGCCAGGCGCCGGTCAGTCCCTGGAACACCGGGCCGTAACCGAACCCGGCCTCGGCGAACCGCTCGTAGCAACCCCGGAGCGGCAGCTCGCGCGCACCGGTGGGCGGCCAGGTCGTGGCGTCGAAGCCGGTCGGCTCCGGTGCGGCCGTGGTCAGGGTGCCGGCGGCGTGCTGGGTCCAGGGTGCGTCGCCGGCGTCGTCGGGCCGGGCGTGCACGGTGACGGTGCGGCGGCCGTCGTCGTCGGCGACGCCGACCCGGACCTGGGTCCGCACGGCACCACGGGTGGGCACCACCAGCGGGGCGGCGAGGGTGAGCTCCTCGACGCGGTCGCAGCCGACCTCGTCGCCGGCGCGCAGGGCCAGTTCGAGCAGCGCCGTGCCGGGCACGAGGACGGTGCCCCGGACGGCGTGGTCGGTCAGCCACGGGTGGGTCGCGAGCGACAGCCGACCGGTGCAGAGCACGCCCTCGCCCTCGGCGAGCTCGACCACGCCGTGCAGGACGGGGTGCCCGGTGGCGGTGAGTCCGAGCGCGCCGGCGTCGGCCGCCGGGCGGGTCGCGGTGGGCCAGTAGGTGGCGTGCTGGAAGGCGTAGGTCGGGAGGTCGACCCGGCGGCCGCCCGGGAGCAGCTCCGTCCAACCGACGCGGGTGCCGCCGACGTGCAGCCGGGCCAGCGCGGTCAGTGCGGCGTCGACCTCGCCGCGGTCGCGGCGCAGGACGGGCACCGTCGCGGTCGTGTCGTCGGGCAGGGACTCGCGGGCCATCGCCGAGAGCACCCCGTCCGGGCCGAGCTCCAGGAACGTGGTCGCACCGGCCCCGGCCAGCGCCCGCACGCCGTCGCCGAAGCGGACGGCCTCGCGGACGTGGCGCACCCAGTACTCCGGGTCGCACAGCTGCCGGGGCTCGGCGAGCGCACCGGTCAGGTTCGACACCACCGGCACCACCGGCTCGGCGTAGCTCAGCTGCTCGGCGACGGCCCGGAACTCCGCCAGCATCGGGTCCATCAGCGGCGAGTGGAACGCGTGGGACACCGCGAGCCGCCGTGTCCTGCGGCCGGCCAGCTGCTCGCCCACCGCTGTCACGGCATCCTCGTCACCGGAGACGACGACAGCGGACGGGCCGTTGACCGCCGCGATCGCGACGCCGTCGGTGAGGTGCGGGCGCACCTCGTCCTCGCTCGCCTGCACGGCGAGCATGGCGCCCCCGGTCGGCAGCGCCTGCATCAGCGACGCCCGCGCCGCGACCAGGCGCGCCGCGTCGGCCAGCGAGAACACCCCGGCCACGTGGGCCGCGGCGATCTCGCCGATCGAGTGCCCGGCGACCAGGTCGGCACGGACCCCCCAGGACTCGACGAGCCGGTGCAGCGCGACCTCGACCGCGAACAGCGCGGGCTGGGTCGCGCCGGTCTCGTCCAGCGCGGCGGCGTCGGTGCCCCACACGACCGCCCGCAGGTCACCGCCGAGCTCGGCGTCCAGCGCGGCGACGACGGCGTCGAACGCGTCGGCGAACACCGGGAACCGGGCGTGCAGCTCCCGGCCCATGCCGAGCCGCTGCGAACCCTGCCCGGAGAACAGCATGGCGGTCCGGCCGCCGCGGGCACGGCCGGTGACGACCGCCGGGTCGCTGTCGCCGTCGGCGAGCGCGGTGAGAGCACGCACGGCGTCGTCGGCGTCGGCCGCGAGGACGACGGCGCGGTGGTCGAACGCGGACCGGCCGGTCGCCAGGGAGTGGGCGACGTCGATCGGGCGCAGGTCCGGCCGCCCGGTGACGGCGTCGCGGAGCCGGGCGGCCTGGTCGCGCAGCGCCTCGGGGGACCTCGCGGACAGCAGCCACGGCAGCGGGCCGTCGGGTCCGGGCTCCGCCGGGGCGGGGGCCGGGGCGTCGGCGGGCTGCTCGACGATGACGTGGGCGTTGGTGCCGCTGATCCCGAACGACGACACACCCGCCCGGCGGACACGGCCGGTCTCCGGCCACACGGTCGGCTCGGTGAGCAACGCGACGGTGCCGTCGGACCAGTCCACGTGCGAGGACGGCGCGTCCACGTGCAGCGTCCGCGGCAGCACCCCGTGCCGCAGCGCCTGCACCATCTTGATCACACCGGCGACGCCGGCGGCGGCCTGGGTGTGCCCGATGTTGGACTTCAGCGAACCCAGGTGCAGTGGCTGCGCGGGGTCGCGGTCGGCGCCGTAGGTCGCGATGAGCGCCTGCGCCTCGATGGGGTCGCCGAGGGTGGTGCCGGTGCCGTGGGCCTCGACCGCGTCGACGTCCGATGCCCGCAGCCCGGCGCTGGCCAGTGCCTGGCGGATGACCCGCTGCTGGGACGGCCCGTTCGGTGCCGTGAGCCCGTTGGACGCACCGTCCTGGTTCACCGCCGACCCGCGCACCACGGCCAGGATCTCGTGACCGTTCCGCAGCGCGTCCGATCGGCGCTCCAGCACCAGCATGCCGGCGCCCTCGGCCCAGCCGACGCCGTCGGCGGCGTCGGCGAAGGGCTTGGACCGGCCGTCGGCGGCGAGGCCGCCCTGCCGGGAGAACTCGACGAACGTGGCCGGGGTGGACATGACGGTGACGCCGCCGGCGAGGGCGAGCGTGCACTCGCCGGTCCGCAGGGCCTGCATCGCCCAGTGCATCGCGACCAGCGACGACGAGCACGCGGTGTCGACGGTGACCGCCGGGCCCTCCAGCCCCAGGGTGTAGGACACCCGGCCCGAGGCGACGCTGCCCGCGCTGCCCTGGCCCTGGATCCCCTCGTGCTCCGGTCCGCCGAGGTTGTCGGCGTAGTCGTGGTACATGACGCCGGCGAACACACCGGTCGCGCTGCCGCGCAGCGAGACCGGGTCGATCCCGGCCCGCTCGACCGCCTCCCAGCTCGTCTCCAGCAGCAGCCGCTGCTGCGCGTCGGTCGCGGTGGCCTCCCGCGGGCTCATCCCGAAGAACCCGGCGTCGAACTCGGCGGCGTCGTGCAGGAAGCCACCCTCGCGGGTGTAGGAGGTGCCGGCGTGGTCGGGGTCCGGGTCGTAGAGGCCGTCGAGGTCCCAGCCGCGGCCGGTGGGGAACCCGGTGATGGCGTCGACGCCGTCGCCGACGAGCTGCCAGAGGTCCTCGGGGGACGTGACCCCGCCGGGGAAGCGGCACGCCATTCCCACGATGACGACCGGGTCGTCGTCGAGCGGCGTCACGACCGGGCGCTCCGGTGCGGGCGGGGCCGCGGAGCCGAGCAGCTCGGAGCGCAGGTGGGTGGCGAGCGCGGAGAGGGTCGGGTGGTCGAAGACCGTCGTCGCGGGCAACCGCAGCCCGGTCGCCGTCGCGAGCCTGTTGCGCAGCTCGACGGCGGTCAGGGAGTCGAACCCGAGATCGCGGAAGGCGCGGTCGGCGTCGATGTCGGCGCCGGAGGTGTGCCCGAGCACGAGGGCGGCGGCGTCGCGGACGACGTCGAGGAGGACCTCGTGGCGCCGGTCGTCGTCGAGCCGGGCGAGCCGGGCGACGAGCCCGGCGTCGGTGGCCTGCGCGGCGCTGGCGGCGGTGCGGCGGGGGGCGGTGACCAGTCCGCGCAGCAGCGCGGGGACCGGGGTCCGGGCGCGGAACGCGGCGAGGTCGAGGCGGGCGGTGACCAGCGCAGGGTCGCCGGTGGCCGGTGCGGCGTCGAAGAGGGCGAGGCCCTCGTCGGCGGTGAGCAGCGGCATCCCGGCGGCGGCGGCCCGGGCGACGTCGCGCTGGTCGAGGTCGGCGGTCATGCCGAGGCCCTGCTGCCAGGGGCCCCAGGCCAGCGCGGTGGCGGGCAGGCCGGCGGCGGCGCGGTGCGCGGCCAGGGCGTCGAGGAACGCGTTGCCGGCGGCATAGTTCGCCTGGCCGGCACCGCCGAACACCCCGGCCACCGAGGAGAACAGCACGAACGCGTCCAGGTCCAGACCCGCGGTCGCGCGGTGCAGGTTCCACGCACCGTCCACCTTCGGCGCCAGCACCCGGGCCAGACGCCCGGGGGTGAGCGAGCTCAGCACCCCGTCGTCGAGGATCCCGGCGGTGTGCACGACGGCACGCAGCGGGTGCGCACCGGGCACACCGGCCACCAGCGCGGTGACGGCGTCGGCGTCGGTGACGTCGCACGCGGCGACCGACACCCGGGCGCCATGGCCCTCCAGCTCGGCGACCAGCTCCGCGGCCCCCGGTGCGTCCGCACCGGACCGGCTGGTCAGCAGCAGGTGGCGCACCCCGTGGGTGGCGACGAGGTGACGGGCGAGCAGACCGCCGAGGCCACCGGTGCCGCCGGTGACCAGGACGGTGCCCTCGGTCGACCACGTCGTGGCGCCGGTGGGGGCCCCGGCGCGGGTCAGACGGGCGGCGAGGACGTCGTCCCCGCGGACGGCGAGCTGCGGCTCGTCCGGGGACAGCGCGACGGGCAGGGCACCGGTCGCGGGCACGGCGGCGGCCGGGTCGAGGTCGAGCAGGCCGAAGGCGCCGGGGTTCTCGGTCTGCGCGGAGCGGACCAGCCCCCACGCCGCGGCGGCGGCGAGGTCGGCGACGGGCTCACCGGCGGCCGTGACGGCGCCGCGGGTGACGAGTACCAGCCGGGAGCCGGCGAGCCGGTCCTCGGTCGACCAGCG
>NZ_JAMXSG010000284.1:0-7290 GCF_024124365.1 Pseudonocardia sp. McavD-2-B | reverse complement strand
TGATCCCGGGCGGCCCCGGGGGGACGACGGCGTCGGCCGCCAGCAGCGCCCCGCCGCCGAACGCGCGGTCGGTCAGCACCCCGTCGGCGACGCCGAGCTGGTCCGGTCCGGGCCGGCCGAGGGTGACCCCGACGCGTCGCGGCGCCGGGGACTCCCCGAGCAGCCGTGCGGCCACCGGATCGTCGACCCCGCCGACCGCGACGTCGCCCAGCAGTGCGCGTGCCTTGGCCGCGGCGTAGGCGTCCATCCCGCCGTGCCAGTCCAGGTGGTCCTCGGCGACGTTGAGCACCACGCCCGCGGCCGGGCGCACCGACGGCGACCAGTGCAGCTGGAAGCTCGACAGCTCGACCGCGAGCACCGCGTGGCCCCCCGCGACCGCGGTGACCACCGGGTGGCCGATGTTGCCGCAGGCGACGGCGTCGACCCCGGCGCGCGCGAGGATCGCGGCGAGCATCTCGGTGGTGGTGGTCTTGCCGTTGGTGCCGGTCACGACCAGCCACGACGGCGGTGTGTCGCGCAGCGCGCCGAGCCGCCAGGCGAGCTCGGGCTCCCCGATGACCTCGACGCCGACCCCGGCGGCCTCGGCGACCAGCGGGTGGTCCGGCCGGCGCCCGGGCGAGGTGACGACGGTGCGGACCCCCTCGGGGATCCCGCCGCCACGCCACGGCTCGACACCGTCGGGCAGCGCGGACAGCGCGGCCGCGCGGTCGTCGGACAGGAGCACCCGGGCCCCCGCATCCACCAGGGCCGTCGCGGCCGCGAGACCGGAGACACCGGCCCCCGCGACCAGGACCGGGTCCCCGCCGAACGGGCCGCTCACCCGGAACCCGACATGGACAGCCACTCGGAGTAGAAGATGCCCAGCCCCATCGCCGCGCAGATCGCGGCGAGCAGCCAGAACCGGATGATGACGGTGGTCTCGGCCCATCCGGCGAGCTCGAAGTGGTGGTGGAACGGTGCCATCCGGAACAGCCGGCGGCGCGAGGTGCGGAACACGATGATCTGCAGCGACACCGACAGCGCCTCGACCACGAACACGCCGCCGATGACGACGAGCAGCAGCTCGGTGCGGGTCACCATGGACAGCCCTGCGAGCAGGCCGCCCAGCGCGAGCGACCCCGTGTCGCCCATGAAGATGCGGGCCGGGGCGGCGTTCCACCAGAGGAACCCGATGCAGCCGCCCATCGCGGCGGCGGCGACCAGGCCGACGTCGAGCGGGTCGCGGACCTCGTAGCAGCCCGCGGTCGCGGCGATCGCGCAGTTGTTGCGGAACTGCCAGAACGCGATGATCACGTAGGTGCCGAGCACCATCGCGGCGGTACCGGCGGCCAGGCCGTCGAGGCCGTCGGTGAGGTTCACCGCGTTCGACCAGGCGGCGACGATCAGGTTGCACAGCAACACGAACCCGACGACGCCGAAGCTCAGCACCGTGATGTCGCGGACGAACGACAAGCTCTCCGAGGCGGGCGCGAGGTTGCGCTCGTTCACGAAGCGCACCGCGAGCACACCGAAGATCGTCGCGGTCAGGACCTGGCCGACGATCTTGGAGGTCTTGTTCAGCCCGAGGTTGCGCTGACGACGGATCTTGAGGAAGTCGTCGAGGAACCCGACGACGCCCAGCGCGGTGGTCAGGAACAGCACCAGCAGCGCCGAGGCCGTGATCGGCTCCCGGGTGAACGCGTGCGAGCCCAGGTAGCCCACCCAGATGGCGAGCAGGATCGCCACGCCGCCCATCGTCGGCGTACCGCGCTTGGACTGGTGGCTCTGCGGGCCCTCCTCGCGGATCTCCTGGCCGAAGCCCTGCCGCGCGAAGAAGCGGATCAGGTACGGGGTGAGCAGGATCGACACCGCGAGCGCGAGACCCGCGGCCAGGAACAGGCCCCTCACCGGCACACCAGTCCTTCGGTCGTCAGCAGGCCGGCGGCGAGCCGCTCGAGCCCGGCGCTGCGGGAGGCCTTGACCAGCACGACGTCGCCGGGCCGGGTCCGCTCCCGCAGCAGGGTCAGGGCGGTGGGCACGTCGGCGACGTGCTCGGCGCCGGGCCCGTAGTCGGGTGCGCCGACGGCGACCACCCGGGCCCCGGCGGCGCGGGCGTTCTCCGCTGCCGCGGCGTGCTCGGCGGCCGCGCCGTCCCCGATCTCGGCCATCGGGCCGAGGACCGCCCAGGCCCGGCGGTCCGGGCCGGCGATCTGCCCGAGCGCGACGATCGCGGCACGGACGGACTCGGGGTTGGCGTTGTAGGCGTCGTTGACGACGGTCACCCCGTCGGCGCGGTCGGTGACCTCCATCCGCCAGCGCGACGCCGGCGTCGCGGCGGACAGCGCCGCCGCGATCCCGTCCGGGGTGCCGCCCAGCTCGAGGGCGACCGCGGCGGCGGCGAGCGCGTTGGAGACCTGGTGCTCCCCCACCAGCCGCAGCGCGACGTCGGCCGAACCGGCCGGGGTGACCAGCCGGAACGACGCCCGGCCCGCGCTCAGGGTGACGTCGGTGGCCCGCACGTGGGCGTCCGCGGCGCGTCCGAAGGTGACGACCCGGGCGGGGGTGCGGGTCGCCATGGCGGCGACCAGCTCGTCGTCGGCGTTGAGGACGGCGACGCCGCCCCGCCCGCCGGGCAGGTCACCCGGCGGCAGCGCCTCGACGAGCTCGCCCTTCGCCGTGGCGATCGCGGCGCGGGAGCCGAACTCGCCGAGGTGGGCGGACCCGACGTTGAGGACGACCCCGATCCGCGGTGGCGCGACCGCGCACAGCGCGGCGATGTGGCCGATCCCGCGGGCGGAGAACTCCAGCACGAGGTTGCGGGTGCCCGCGTCGGCGCGCAGCGCGGTGTACGGCGTCCCGAGCTCGTTGTTGAACGACTCCGGCGGCGCGACGGTCGGCCCCAGCGGGGACAGCACCGCGGCCAGCAGGTCCTTGGTGGAGGTCTTGCCCGCCGACCCGGTCACGCCGACGACGGCGAGCCCCGGCAGGGCGCCCAGCACGTGCCGGGCCAGGCGGCCCAGCCCGGCCAGGACGGCGGCGCCGGTCCCGTCGGGGTCGACCGCACCGAGGTAGGTGTGGCTGTCGCGGACCTCGACCGGCGGCACGACGACCGCGGGGGCGTCGACCTCGCGGCCCGCCAGCACCGCGGTCGCACCGCGGGTGACGGCCTGCGCGGCGAAGTCGTGGCCGTCGGCCCGCTCCCCCGGCAGCGCCAGGAACAGCCCGCCCGGCCCGATCCTCCGGGAGTCGAACTCGACGGCGGTGACCGGCGCGGCGGCGGTCTCGGTGTCGATGCGGTGCAGGCGGCCGCCGGTCACGGCCGCGATCTCCGCCGGCGTCATCTCGATCATCGCCCGCTCGCCTCCACCGGTCCGATCCGTCCTCCTGCCCGTGCGCGGTCCGTGCCGGGTGCCGGCACGCCCTGCCCTGTCGCCCCGCGGCGCGTCACGTCGCCGCCCGGATCGCCGCCACCAGCTCGTCGGTGTCGTCGAACGGGTACTTGACGCCGTTGATCTCCTGGCCGGCCTCGTGGCCCTTGCCGGCGACCACCACCGCGTCGCCAGGGCGGGCCGAGCGGACCGCGTAGACGATCGCGCTGCGCCGGTCGCCGATCTCGATGACGTCACCGCGGGCGGGCTCGCCGAACGCGCCGTCGAGCATCGCGCGGCGGATCGCGCCGGGCTCCTCGCTGCGGGGGTTGTCGTCGGTCACGACGAGCACGTCGGACCGGATCGCGGCCGCGGCGCCCATCAGCGGGCGCTTGCCGGTGTCGCGGTCCCCGCCGCAGCCGAGCACGGTGATCACCCGCGCGTGCGGGCGGACCTGGCGGCGCAACGCGTCCAGCAGCGCGGCGACGGCGGCCGGCTTGTGCGCGTAGTCGACCACGCCCAGCCAGGGCTGACCGGCGTCGACGCGCTGCATCCGGCCCGGCACCGACGCCCGGGCGAACCCGGCCGCGGCCACCTCGGGGTCGATCCCGTCGGCGTCGAGCACGGCCAGCGCGACGAGCGCGTTCGCGACGTTGTAGCGGCCGGGCAGGCTCAGCGTGACCGGCACCGCGAGCCCGCCGGGGCCGACCGCGGTGAAGGTCTGGGTGCCGTCGGGGTGGGCG
This sequence comes from Pseudonocardia sp. McavD-2-B, assembly GCF_024124365.1. NCBI lineage: Bacteria > Bacillati > Actinomycetota > Actinomycetes > Pseudonocardiales > Pseudonocardiaceae > Pseudonocardia > Pseudonocardia sp. McavD-2-B. The sequence goes on along the minus strand of NZ_JAMXSG010000284.1, from coordinate 3,200 downwards.
GTGAGGTCGCGGACCGTCCAGGTTGCGGGCGCGCCGCGCGGGTCGGAGGAGACGGTGACCGCGTCCCGGTGGCGGGCCGCCAGCCGGCGGCCCCACTCGTCGTCGACGCAGACGACGCCGTGCCGCGCGGCCTCCACGCCCGCCCCGCCGCCGCCGAACAGCCGGGCCTTGGCCTCGAAGTAGTCGGTCATCGTGGGGTGGAAGTCCAGGTGGTCCTGGGACAGGTTGGTGAAGGCTCCGGCGGTGAACCGGGACCCGCCGACCCGGCCGAGCGCGAGCGCGTGACTGGAGACCTCCATGGCCACGTCGGTCACGCCGGCCTCGACCATGACCGCGAACAGCGCCTGCAGGTCCGGTGCCTCGGGGGTGGTGAACGCGCTGGGCAGTGCCCGGGCCGGGTGGCCGGGGACCTGGACCCGGGTCCGCACGGTGCCGAGCAGACCGGTGGCCCTCCCGGCGGCGGTCAGGCCCGCCTCCAGCAGGTGGGCGACGGTCGTCTTGCCCGAGGTGCCGGTCACGCCGAGCACCCGCAGACGGGCGGTGGGCTCGCCGTAGACGGCGGCCGAGACCGGGCCGAGGACCTCGCGCGGGTTCGGGTGCACCAGCACCGGGAGCCGGGAGTGCCGGATCTCGGCGCGGTCCGCGCCCGCGCCGTCGGTGAGGATCGCGCCGGCGCCCGAGGCGATGGCCTGTGCGGCGAAGTCGGCGCCGTGGGCGCGGGCGCCGGGCAGGGCCGCGAACAGGTCGCCGGGGCGCACCGAGCCCGCCCGCAGGGTGGCGCCGGTGACGGTGTGCGGTCCGGCCGCGGGGTCGAGCAGCGGGCCGGGCCCGCTGCCCGCGGTGCGCGGGTTCAGCTCGGCGCCGGCGAGCCGCCCGAGCAGGGCGACGTCGACCGGGCGCACCTGCGACGGGCGGTCCGGCAGCGACTCGAGGGATCCCGCCACGTCACCCGTCCCCGTCCGGTCGCCCTGCACGCCACCCGGCCCGCCGCCGAGCGCGGATCCGCCGGTGCTCCGGGAGCGGGCGGTGGCTGCGGTGTGGAGGTCGGGCACAGGCCGGAGGTTACCGACCGGCGCGGGCCGCCCCTCGTCCCGGTCAGGCGCCCGCGACCGCTCGCGGAGGCGGTCGCGGCGGGCGGCGGAACGACGACCGGCACACGGCCGTCCGACGAGCCGGATACGGCCATCCGGCGCAGGTTCCGGGCCGGTGGGCGGCTCGTCGGGCGGGGTGCACGGCGGCCCGGCCGGGCCCCGTACGGGTGGGCAGCGGCCGGGACCGTCCGACGCAGCCGGACCGCACCCGGCCGCGCCGTCACCGGATCTGCAGGGTCTGCACCGGCTGCGGCGCGGTCTGGACCGGCACGGCGTCGCGCTGGGCCAGGTAGGAGGCGATGTCGTGGAACAGCGGCGCCGCGCTCGTCCCGCCCTTCGGGGCGTCGAGCATGATCCCGATCACGAACCGCGGGTCCTGGGCCGGGAGCATCCCGGCGAAGGTGATCCAGTACTGGGAGCGCGAGTAGGCCCCGGTCGCCGGGTCCACCTGCTGGGCGGTGCCGGTCTTGCCCGCCACCTCGTAGCCGGGCACCGCGGCGGCGGGCCCGGTGCCGGACTGGCCGTGCGCCTTCTGGGTGACGGCGGTGAGCATCGTCCGCAGGGTCTGCGCGGTCTGCGGCGACATCACCTGTACCGGCTCGGGCGCCTCGGTCGGCACCCGGACGCCGTCCGGGCCGGTCGTCGCGGCGACGATCCGCGGCGGGACCCGGACGCCGTCGTTGGCGATGGCCTGGTACATCCCGGCCATCTGCAGCACGGTCATCGACAGGCCCTGCCCGATCGGCAGGTTGCCGAAGGTGGAGCCGGACCAGGTCGCGCGGGCCGGGACCCGTCCGCCGCTCTCGCCGGGCAGCCCGACACCGGTCTTCTGCCCGACGCCCATCTTCGCGAGCATGTCCGAGAAGCGGTCCTCGCCGACCTTCTGCGCGGTCATCAGGGTGCCGACGTTGGAGGACTTCGCCAGCACGCCGGTCAGCGTGTAGCGGTCGACGCCGTGCGCCCAGGCGTCCTTGATCGTGCGGTCGGCGACCTCGATGCTGCCGGGCACGTCGAGCACGTCGTCGGGCTTGGCGACGCCGGCCTCCAGTGCGGCGGCCATGGTGACGACCTTGTTGACCGAGCCGGGCTCGAAGGGCGTGGTGACGCCCTTGTTGCCCAGCGAGTTCGGGTCCGCGGACAGCAGCTGGGCCGGGTCGAACGAGGTGTTGTCGGCGAGCGCGAGCACCTGCCCGGTGGCCCGGTCGAGGACGACGGCCGAGCCGCTGCGCGCCTCGGCGCGGCCCGCGTAGTCGGCGAGCATCCGCTGCACCTGGAACTGCAGGTCGGAGTCGATCGTCAGCTGCACGTCGGAGCCGGACACCGCGGCCTGCTCGGAGCGCACGCTGCCGGGGATGACGGTGCCGCTGCCCTCGGCGGTGTCGGCGATCTGGAAGCCGTCGCGACCGGCGAGCAGTTCGTCGTCGGAGGACTCCAGGCCGATCCGGCCGATCAGCTTCTGCGCGTCGGCGCTCCAGGTCGCTGCGCCGATGATGTTCGAGGCCAGCGTCCCGTTGGGGTACTGGCGCGCCTCGCGGCTCTCCTCGGCGATCTCCGGGAACTGCGTCCGGAGGTCACGGGCGGGCCCGGGGTCGACCGCGGTGGCCATCACGACGTAACCGCGGTCGCTGTTCAGCGCCCGCTTCAGCTCCTCGGGGTCGCCGTGGGTCACCGCCGCGACGGCGTCGGCCATCCGGTTCTTGTAGGCGACCGCGTCCGCGCCCTTGGTGGAGTTGATCAGGCGCGGGTTGGTGACGAGCGCCTTGGACTCGGTGGAGAACGCCAGCACGGCGCCGTTGCGGTCGCTGATCGCGCCGCGCTCGGCCGGGATGACGATCCGGCTGGCGCGTTGCTTCTCCGCGTCCGCGGTCAGCGTGCCCGCCTGCACCGTCTGGACGACGACGAGCTTCGCCCCGGACACCAGCAGCAGGGCGGCCAGCGCCACCCAGGCCAGGCGCAGCCGGAACCGCGGGTCGTCGGCCGGGGACCGGCGCCGGCCGCCCCGCGGACCCTGCCCCCGCGGCCGGGGGCGCGGCGGCGCGTAGACCATCAGTTCCCGCCCGCCGCCCGGGTGTCGGCCGGGACCTCGTGCTCGGTGCCCTCACCGGCACC